>SKZP01000013.1 GCA_007127275.1 Planctomycetota bacterium | reverse complement strand
CGCCCGCCGCACCCGCACCACGCGTAGGCGCGGCACAAGCGGCACCGCAAGGCCAAGCCGCCGGCGCCGGCGCCATGATGTCGACGGCCAACTTGCCGCGCAACGAAGCAACCGGCGGCGCGGGACAAATGAACGCCTTCATCGCCATGCCGGGGGCGTTGCAGCATTACGGTATCATCTACAGCTTCGTGCAGGCCGCTTGCGTCGGCGCGCAACTCGTCGCCAAGCGGATGGATCCCAACCCCGCCGCGCACGAACGTAACATGACCGAACTCAACAACGCAGTATTCGTCCTCGCCGACTTGACTCCCGTTGGCGGCAAGGTCGACCCGCAGGTTCTGCAATACGCCCAGGCCGCGCGGCAAATGAATCCCCCCAAGCAAGTAATCTGCCTTGTCCAAGGCCGAAAAGAGAACCTCCCCAAGGAATGGGCCAACTTGCCGACGGTGCCGTACCATGCGAGCCAACAAGGAATGCAGTACCTCAAGCAGTACCTCGAAAAAGGGCTGAAGACGCTCGTCGCACGGCACACCGCGCAACGGTAGGAACTTCCACAACGTACCGTCCGCCGGTTGCGCGTACCGAACGACGTCGGACCGAGGCGTAGGAAGCCGAGCCGCGCAGTCCGTCGACGACACGAAGTCTCGTCGAGCGCAGTCGCTCGGATTTGAAGGTGTTCTCTGGCAGTTCCTTCGCTGCCCGGACCTGCAGCAAAGATGAGGAGCCGTGACGCGACGCGGAGCATGCCCTTCGTTGCGGACTTCGGAGGGGAGTGCAACTCCGGTGACGTCGCTGCGCGGATGGCCGAAGGCGCAAGCCGCGCACGCATCTCTCCGGCTGCGTTTTCAAGTCGCGGGCTGCTGCTTGTCTCGCCCGCAGGCCTGGGTAGTAAGCGCCGACTACTGAAGCGAGGCACGGCCATGGACCCGGAAGAGATTGTCAAACTGGCAAGTGTGTGGCTCACCATTGGGCTGGGTGGTCTGTTCCTGCTGATGCCCAAGTTTACCGCCGGTCTTGTTGGCTTCGGCGACGTAAACAGTCCGTTCACCGGCTTTCGCACGTTCGGCGGCCTGATGGCCGCGCTCGGCGCCTGGGCGTTACACATGGACAACAACGCCACCTACACCGTGCTCGCCGTGGCCTGGGGCGGCGCCGGCGCGGCGAATCTCTTTGCGCTGATCCTCGAAGACGACGACGCTACACGCATGGCACTGTTACGCCTGCTGGTGTCGCTAGGCATTGGCGGCGCCCTGTATTACTTCGTTTCGTAATGATGGCTCTCTCCCGGCCTGTTTGGAACAGTACAGGGCGCGGGGGGGCCACGAGCCGCCGCCCGTGGGCTTGTCACGAATTCCTTTGCGTGAGGGTTTAGTACTTGTTGTTGCCGACGTCGGTGACGCGTTGCGTGTCAGGCAGAAAGCGAGTCAGCGTGCCTGCCACCGCGAACGCGCTCGGCTCGGCGACGTCCAGTTCCACGAGGGCCACGCGGCGCGGCTCTTGCGGCGCAACGTCCTCTCGCTCCAGTTGCAGGGCAAGCGTGCTTGGCCAGTGGGCCTCGGCGAAGCGGAAGCGGCGCTCGACCGTGATGGATTCCCCACTTGCCACGGCGTGTCTCTGCGAGTTGTGCCACCTCCCCGCGGGGGGCAACACCGCGCGCCAGCGGGCGGCCAGCGGCTCAGCATACTCGAAACGGCTCGCGCTGCGCAGCGAGGCTGCCGTATCGTGGCTGCGTACAGTCAAGCGCACCGTGACTTCCGCCATCCGCGGCTCCCCTCTCGCGCCAGCCGCTTCGTCGTCGAGCCAGCGCGCTTCAACGCGCTCGTCCACCACGGCCAAGGCCGGCGTCTCAGCTTCGAAGCGGACGTCACAGTGATGCCACGGGCTGCGGGCGCGCAGCCGCTCCGGATTCGGCGCCGGGCGACCTTGCTCCCTGCCGGGCACCTCGGTCACTTCGAGCGTTAGCTGAAACCGGTACGTACCTTCGCGCGGCGGTGCCCAGTCAAACGTTTGCATGCTTGTGTGCGAGCCAAGACTCGGCCCATTGAGAATCACCTCATCCTCGCGAACGAAAGCGACCTCGCCAACGTCGTCTTCCGTCGCGCGTTCGGCGGTCAACGTCAACCGCACACCGAGTTCCGCCGGCAGCTCACTGTGCAGATACGCCAGCCGAACCCGGTCGCTCAACGAATCCTCCACCACGCACGTCGAATCACTCGCCTCGGATACGAAGGCAATCCACAGCGCGGGTACCGTGACCGCATCCTCACCGTAGCGCGCCGTGACGCCTCCGTCATCCTCCGCTTCGTCGTTGTCGTCGTCGTTGCTTGCGCCAGCGTTTTCGGCCTCGTCTCGCTCTCGCGCTTCGTGGCCCGTTTCTTCGTCGGCGCGTCCCTCTTGGTTTTCCTCGCCTTCATTCCCCTCCGCTTCGAGTTCCTCGCCTTCGCTTGCCTCACCGTTCGGGCCCGCGGGAGTCTCTTCGTTTGCGGAGACGCGGGGCGCGCCGAGCCCCAGGCCCACGGCAATCACCAGCGAGAAGACACCCACTCCAATTTGCCGCCACCAGCGGCGTGCGAACCTGGTTGACGCCGGTGTCGTCGACGTGATTGCGCGTACGTTACTCATGATCGCTTCGACTCGTTTCTTCGCCTGCGACGTTGTCTGCTTCCATTGGGGAAACGTCCGAGCGCCGGCAACGTCGGACAAACTCGCCGTTCACGCATTGCACGCCGGTCATTCCTTTACTGTTCGAGCCGGCGGCGCGCGTGCCGTTCGAGATCACGCAACTTTTCGCGCGTCGCCCCCGGGGCGTGCTGCAAGCCGTCGAGCAACTCGTGGTAGACCTGCTTCGCTTCGTCGCTTCGTTGCAGCGCAAACAGCGCATCCGCCTTGATGGACAGCGCAATGAAATGGCCCCGCTCGCGTTTCAGGAACTCCTCGACGAGCCCGTAGGCGACCTCCGGCTCGTTCAGCGCAAGGTAGGTGCGCGCCGCCCAAAGCTTGATTTCGCCGAATTGGTAATTGCCGTCGTTCCGGTAGACCGCGTCGAACATGCGCCAGGCGGCCGTTGCCTCGCCGCGGCGCAGGTAGACTTGACCGAGGAGGTAACGCGTGCGGTTGCCGGCGTGGTCGTTGCTGAGCTCAAAGGCGCGTTCGAGCAGGTGCTGTGCCTTTTTCAGCTTCTCGCGCTCAAGGTAGATGGCCGCGGCCTGAGTCAGTAACTCGGGGGTTTCGAAGTGTTCGAGGCGGGCCTCGATGTCGCGCAGCATCCGGTCGTTGTGCACCGAGCCGGCCGTGGAGATGCCGCCAATGTGGCGCGCCGCGAGCAGCCACCCGCCGACCATGACTCCGAGCCCGACAAGCGCCAGCGCCTCGGCAAGTCCATGCCCGCGCGGCAGCCCCATCAGCACGGTGCCGAGCACGAGCGAACCCAGCAAGATCAACCACGGCCACACACGCTTCACGCTCGCCACCTCCACGTCCGACAACGGCAACGAGAACACGTCCCACGTTCGTGCAAAATCCTACTTCGCCGCGTGCAGCCGGGGAAGAGAGCACCCCGGAACGCGCAGTCTCCCCGAAGCCCGCTACCGCAGGGCGCGCTGCACTGTCGCGTCGCGGCAAACCCTCGGTACCCGCAGAACTCGGCACCTACGTGTACGTCATACCGCGCGCCTGCAACAGTGCGAGGATGCTTGCGCTGCACGCCTCGACGGATTGTCCGTGCGTCGCGAGAACGAGGTCCGGATTCGTCGGCGGCTCGTAGGGCGCGTTGACGCCGGTGAAACCAGTGATTTCGCCGCGGCGCGCCTTGGCGTAGAGTCCCTTCGGGTCGCGCGCTTCGCAGACCTCGAGGGGCGCCTCGCAGTAAACCTCGAGGAAGCGCTCCTGCCCAATGCGCGCTCGTGCCGCCTCGCGGTCGGCGGCATACGGCGAGATCAGCGAGGCAAGCACAATCAGGCCGGCGTCGGCGAGCAACGCCGCGACTTCGCGCACACGCCGCACGTTCTCCGCACGCGCCTCGGGGCTGAAGTCGAGGTCGGCGTTGAGTCCGTGGCGCAGGTTGTCGCCGTCGAGCCGGTAGCACAGCCGTCTCTGCGCAAGCAGCGAAGCCTCGAGGGCCACGGCAACGGTGGACTTGCCACTGCCGGAGAACCCCGTCAGCCAGACGACGCAGCCGCGTTGCCCGAGCAGGCGCTCGCGCTCCTCACGGGAGGCGGTACCGGCGTGCCACGTTACGTGTGGCCGTTGAGGCGAGGGTGAGTGTGACATGTTTCACGCGACGCCATGCAACGCTCGCAAGGCAATGATTACGGACAGTGGATTCGCTTCGCCGACTAGTCTAAACCAGTGCGCAAGCTCCGGGAACGACCGGACGAGTCCCCCAACGCGACCTTCCCTGTCGGCCGACACACCCGGCAACATGGCCGAGAACCGTTACCTACTCTCCCATCTCAAACAGCTCGAAGCGCAGGCGATCCACATCATTCGCGAGGTCGCCGCGACCTTCTCCCGCCCGGTAATGCTCTACTCCATCGGCAAGGATTCGAGCGTCATGCTTCACCTTGCCCGAAAGGCGTTTTACCCCGGAGCTGTGCCGTTTCCGCTGTTGCACGTCGACACGACCTGGAAGTTTCGCGAGATGATTGAGTTTCGCGACCGCTGCGCCGAGCAGCTTGGTGTGCAGTTGCTCGTCCACGTCAACGAGGAGGCCCTCGCTCGCGGCGTCAACCCGTTCGACTCCGGCTCGGCGGTGCATACACACGAGATGAAAACGGTCGCGCTCAAGCAGGCGCTGGAAAAGTACGGCTTTGACGCCGCCTTCGGCGGTGCACGCCGCGACGAGGAAAAGTCCCGG
>SKZP01000373.1 GCA_007127275.1 Planctomycetota bacterium | reverse complement strand
TGCGGTGACACAGATGCTGCGCACGCACGGCGTGGTCGGCAAGTTCGTCGAGTTCTGCGGCTCGGGCCTGACGCGCTTGAGCCTCGCCGACCGGGCGACGATCGCGAACATGGCGCCGGAGTATGGCGCGACCTGCGGCTTCTTCCCGGTCGACGACGAGACGCTGACCTACATGCGCAACAGTGCTCGCGACGAGAAGCTCGTCAAGACCGTCGAGGCCTACTCGAAGGAGCAGGGCCTCTGGCACAGCGACGAGATTGCCGCGTACAGCGACCTGCTGACGCTGGATATGAGCAGCGTCGAGCCCTCGCTTGCCGGGCCGAAGCGGCCGCAGGACCGCATCTCGCTGAGTGCGATGAAGTCGCAGTGGGAGGACGACCTCTCGACCACATTCGGCAAGGCCGCCCACGTCAACAACTCCACGCCGGACCGCTTCGCCGGCGAAGGCAGCCAAGCCGCGATCGAATACGAAGCGGCAACCGCCACCGCGGAAGGCTCCGCCGAGGTGGAGTACAACGGCCAGCGCTTCCATCTCGAACACGGCGCCGTCGTCATTGCCGCCATCACCAGCTGCACGAACACCTCGAACCCCAGCGTCATGCTCGGCGCGGGCCTGCTCGCCAAGAAAGCCGTCGAGGCGGGGCTCGTCACCAAGCCGTGGGTGAAGACGTCCCTGGCGCCGGGCTCCAAGGTCGTCACCGAATACCTCAAGGCCAGTGGCCTGTTGCCGTACCTCGAAAAGCTCGGCTTCTACCTCGTCGGCTACGGCTGCACCACCTGCATCGGCAACTCGGGCCCCTTGCCAGAAGAAATCTCGAAAGCGATCGAAGAGGCCGACCTCGTTGCCGCCAGCGTGTTGAGCGGCAACCGCAACTTCGAGGGGCGCATCAACCCGCACGTGCGCGCCAACTACCTCGCAAGCCCGCCGTTGGTCGTCGCCTACGCGCTTGCCGGCACCGTCGAGCGTGACCTGATCCACGAGCCGCTCGGCGAGGGGGAAGGCGGCAAGCCGGTCTACCTCAAGGATCTCTGGCCGAGCCAGGAGGAGATCAAGCAGACGATCACCGAGACGCTCAAGCCGGAGATGTTCCGCGAGCAGTACGCGAAGATTTATGACGGCCCCGAATACTGGCAGAACATCCAAGGCGTCGGCGGGGAGCTCTACAACTTCGACGAAAACTCCACCTACATCCAGGAGCCGCCGTTCTTCACGAGCCTGACGCTGGATGTGCCGCCGGTGGAGCCGGTACGCGGTGGCCGCGTCCTCGCGCTGTTGGGCGACTCGATCACCACCGACCACATCAGCCCCGCCGGGGCGATTGCGCCGACCTCGCCCGCCGGTCAGTACCTGATCAGCAAGGGGGTCACGCCGCGCGACTTTAATAGCTACGGCTCCCGCCGCGGCAACCACGAAATCATGATGCGCGGCACCTTCGCCAACATCCGCATCAAGAACCGCCTCGTCCCCGGCACCGAAGGCGGCGTCACGAAGCACTTCCCCAGCGGCGAGCAGATGAGCATCTACGACGCCGCCATGCGCTACCAAAGCGAAAACGTTCCGCTGGTCGTGCTAGCCGGCACCGAATACGGCACCGGCTCCTCCCGCGACTGGGCCGCCAAGGGGACCTACCTGCTAGGCGTAAAAGCCGTCATCGCCGGCAGCTACGAGCGCATCCACCGCTCGAACCTCGTCTTCATGGGTGTGCTACCGCTAGAGTTCGCCGACGGCGCAACCTGGAAAAGCCTCGGCCTAACCGGCGACGAGACCTTCGACATCGAGCTCCCCAACACCGTCGAGCCGCGCCAGCGCTACACCGTAAAGGCCACCAAGCCCCAAGGCGCCACCATCGAGTTCACCGCGCAAAGCCGCCTAGACAGCGCCGTAGAAGTCCGCTACTGGCAACAAGGCGGCATCCTCCACACCGTCCTGCGCGACCTGCTCCAAGCAAAGTAGACGAGTTCAACCACCCACCCCACACAAGCCCGCGGGCCGCGGCCCGTGGGTCGCTTGCTTGCCGCTCAACGGTTGCGCGACCCGCCGCAGGCGACGGAACGTCGCTGGCGCGAACGTGCGATCATTTTTGCCCGTTCTCGCATGTTGAAGGTGTGATCGCTTCGCTGGTACGCGTGACCGGCAATCAACATTGGGTCGTGGAACAAGGAACGAGGTTCGTCGCAATGGTTTCACTCGAGAATGCCGCGTACTTCTTGCGTTGCCACTATGGCAAGCTGCTGACGGTGGGGTTCTTTCTCGGACTAACCGTTCTCGCGTACTTTTTCCTGGGAGTCATCGGGGCGATGATCGGCGCGCTCGTCACCGCTGCCGTCGCCAAGTACTGCGTGACCACCGCCTGACGACACGAAGCGGGAGTGCCTCCCGGCCGAAAATGTCCACGGTGAAGCCTTGTCACCGTGGGCGTGGTGCGTGACTGCTCGAACCCACTGCGGCAGTTGGTCCGACGTATTAGCGGCGTCGAGACGCCTTGCATCGGGGGCGCGGCCCTGGGCGACCGTCGATGCACTCGCACGTCGGCAACCAGAACGGCTGCAGGGAGCCATGAGGCTTTGGGGGTGGACACCGGCCCCACAGGTCCCCGTGCAACCTTCGCTGGCGTGAACCAAAAAATGTTCGACGGCGGTGCGACGTGTCCCGGTGATCGTGACGGCCAAAGCGGTTGGCCCGTACACGTTCCAAAATGGAGCAACCTCATGACCTATCCACCGAAGCTCGTCGCGCCGGGAACGGCACCAAACGAGGAGCACGTCGAGGCCGACTACGTGTTCGAGCAGTCGATCGACGAGTGGCCCCACCCATTCCGTGGCAGCGCCGGGCGCATCCGCAGTCGTCGCGGCGACCGCTTCACCGCGATTGTCCTCGACCCAAAGGAAGCGATGGATCCGGGCTATCGCCAATGGCTCGGCAAGCTCCCCGAGCTAGTCGGCGAGGATAAGCTCGTACGGGTCGTGCCGATGCCCAGCGTCGATCTGGCGCAAGAGGGCAAGGTGATGAAAGGCGTCGGGCTTTTGAAGATCGACGGACAGGATCCGCAGTCGCTCGAGCCGGCGCAATCTGTTCGGGAAGCGATCGTCGCCGAGCGCGATCAGCTCGAGTCGCTGATTGCGACGACCTGTGACGTTTCGGAGAAGATGTGCGAGGCGAAGATCAAACAGGCGATGTTGCCGGAGCCGCGTGCGCTGTACCGCCATGGCAAGCGCGTCGTGTACTTGCCGGGCACGCGGGGGGCTCACTTGTGGAGCAAGGAAAGCGGCGGGCACCTGCTACCCGAGCGGCTGCTTGAGGAAACGCCTCGCATGCTGACGAAGGAGGAGATGGGGCCGGTCGCGGCACGCACGTTATTCACGGTGATCTTCGGTGTGGCACCGAGCGAGCAGGCGCTTGCCGGCGTGGCCCCGAGGTCGGTGCGCAAGGCCTTCGCCGCGTTGACCGCCGAGAACGCCGCCTACACGCCGACGCAAGTGCGCGTTCGCCTGCACCGGGTGCTCGTCGAGCAAGCCAAGCAACCGCCGAAGCTCGTCCGCAGCGGGCACCAACGTGCCGGCGTGCGCGGCCGCGCCGCCAAGGTTGCCACGCTCGCGATGTTGTTTGCGCTGCTTGTCGTGGGAGGATTGGTCGCCGCCGACGCGATGGGCCTCGAACTGAATGGCCTCGGCGGCAACGACCGTGACGCCGCCGAGGGCGACACGACCACGGGCGAGACTGCTGGCCCCGTCGGGGCGGAGCTGCCGCGACGCGAGCATCCCTACCCGGTGCAACATCTCGTGTTGCAATGGGTGGTAAAGTCGCGGTGGGCGCACGAAGATCGCAGCAAGAACCTTCGCTTCTTCGAGTACGCCCTCGCCGAGAAGATCGAGCAGGGCGAGCCGCACGCGGCACCGCCGGCCGCGGGACCGCCGGCGACGATCCTTCCCCACGGGGTCGAGTCCGTCGATTCGTCCATGCTCGTTACCGCCGACGACAAAACCCCTGTCGAGGTGATCGAAGCGATCCAAGCCGAACTCGAACGGGTCCTGGGGGAAGAGGCGACGGTAACGCCGCCGAGCGGGGATCGGCCGTACTGGCTCGTCGAGAACAGCCACGTCTTCGTCGGAGACCTTGTTCGCATGGAGAATGAGGAAAGCAACGGCCGCCGCGCCTGGGAGATTCGTGTCGAAGAATTCAACGAAGTGATCTTGAGGATGGAGTCGATCTCCATCGTCGGAAACTGGCTGGTGCAGCGCGAAGAGTCCGATGGAGAGGAAGAAGGCAGCGCCGAGCTCTCGTTCCGGTTTTCCGGACAGCGCATCTTGGAGGTCTCCTTTACGATGCCGCGCGACAGTGGCGGCGTGCGAACGGCAAGCTGGACGAGCAAGACCGAGGGTGAGGAGCTCAAGGCGCCCCTCGATCCGTTCGACTACCAACTCGACTACACGATCTATGTCGAGCTTTCGGACGAGAGCGCCTTCGAAATCCGCCGTCTGCCGCTCTCTCCGAGTACGCGCGCCGTCGACGCGTCGGACGACGACGGTCACGTGCTCGAGGAACTCTCGGAGGTGCTCGGCGTTGACGCTTCCACATACTACCGCGAGAGCGACTCTGTTCCGGACACCTACCGATTGGTCCGGCTGCACGACGTAATCATTGCGCTGATCGATCGCTACCGCGAGCTCGAAAAGAAGGGCCGCGCTGGCGAAATTGCGGACATGATCGCCCCAGCGAGCGACTGAAATCACATCAATACGGCACCTTGGGGCGGGGACGACGAGTTCCCGCCCCGTTTTTATAGGCGAACGATTCCCATGAAACTCGAATACGAAGACCCCAGTCGGTCCGCAGAGTCGGTCCGTACCCTTCCGCAAGACCCGTTGTTTGCCGAG
>SKZP01000642.1 GCA_007127275.1 Planctomycetota bacterium | reverse complement strand
TCTCGCGCGTCGTCTTGCCCGCGGCACCGCCCGCCGAAGCCGGGTCAGCTTCGCCCGATTCGTCGGCTGCGGCACTTGCTTCCGTATCGCGCGCCTCGGCTTCTTGATTCTCTTGCAGGAACTTAATCGAGAGCCAGCGGAAGATGTAGTCGAGCACGCTGCGGGCGAACGGCACATCCGGGTTGCCGGTGAAGCCGTCCGGCTCGAAGCGCACGTGGGAGAAGGTCTTGGCGAGCGCATTCAGCGGCACGCCGTATTGCAGCATGATCGAGGTGGCCGTGGCGAAGGCATCCATCAGGCCGCTGACGAAGCTACCCTGCTTGGCCATGCGGATGAAGATCTCGCCCGGCGTGCCGTCGGGGTAAAGCCCGACCGTGAGGTAGCCCTCGTGGCCGCCAATGCGGAACTTGTGCGTGAGGCTGCGGCGCTCGTCCGGCAGGCGCCGGCGGTACGGCGCGGGGGCGCCACCACGGGCAACGGCGGCGGCCGGCACAGTCACGCCGACCGTGGCACCACCTTCGGCCTCGACGGTTTCCTTCGCGGCGACCTTGCCGTCGTCGGCCTTTTTCGTGCCGGTGCTCAACGGCTGGGTGCGCTTCGAGCCGTCGCGGTAGATGGCCACCGCCTTGAGCCCGAGTTGCCACGCCTTGATGTAGGCCTGCTCAATCTCCTCGGCCGTGGCCGAGCTGGGCATGTTGATGGTCTTCGAGATGGCACCGCTGATGAACGGCTGGGTGGCCGACATCATCTTCAGGTGGCCCATGTAGTGGATGGAGCGCACGCCGTTCATCGGCTTGAAGGCGCAGTCGAACACCGGCAGGTGCTCGTCCTTCAGGTGCGGCGCCCCTTCAATGGTTTCGTGCTCGTCGAGGTAGGCCTGCATCTCCTCAATTTGCGCTTCCGAGTAGCCGAGGTTGGAAAGCGCCTCGGGCACCGTCGGGTTGACCAGCTTGAGGCTGCCGCCGCCGACGAGCTTCTTCACCTTGATCAGCGCAATGTCGGGCTCAATGCCGGTGGTCGCGCAGTCCATCAAAAAGGCAATGGTCCCCGTCGGCGCAATCACCGTCGCCTGGGCGTTGCGGTAGCCGTGCTCGCGCCCCAGGGCGTAGGCGTCGTCCCACGAGGTCGTCGCCGCTTGCACAAGCCCCTCGTCCACCGGCAGGCCGCGCTCGCGCACCGAGGCGGCAAGGTCTTCCGCGGCGGAGCGGTGCTTGTCAATGACGTGCAGGAAGCGGTCGCGATTCTTCTCGAAGTGCTTGAAGGCGCCGACGTCCTTGGCAAGCTCCGCCGAGGTGCGGTAGGCCTCGCCGGTGAGGATGGCGGTGAGGCAGCCGGCGACCTCGCGGCCGGAGTCGCTGTCGTAGGCAAAGCCCATGCTCATCAGCAGCGCGCCGAGGTTTGCGTAGCCCAGCCCCAGCGGCCGGTACTCGTGGCTGTTCACCTCAATCTGCGGCGTCGGGTAGCTGGCGTTGTCGACGAGGGTGTCCTGCGCAATGATCATCAGGCGGATGCAGTTGCGGTAGCCTTCGACGTCGAAGGCGCGGCCGTGCTGCTGGAACTTGCGCAGGTTGATCGAGGCGAGGTTGCAGGCGGTGTCGTCTAAAAACATGTACTCCGAGCAGGGATTGCTCGCTCGGATGGGCCCCGAGTTGCGCACCGGGTTCCAGGCGTTGATGGTGTCGTGGAACTGCATGCCGGGGTCGCCGCAGACCCAGGTGCCGTGGGCAATGCGCCGCATGACTTCCTTGGCGCGCACCTTCTCCACGCTCGGCCGCGGCTGGCCCTTGGGCACGTTGACCGCCTTCAACTCCCACGGCTGGTCGTTTTGCAAGGCCCGCATGAAGGCGTCGGTGGCGCGTACCGAGAGATTGGCGTTCTGGAAGTAGACGCTGCCGTAGGCCTCGCCGTTGAAGCAGCCGTCGTAGCCCTGCTCAATCAGCGCCCAGGCCTTTTTCTCCTCGTTCGCCTTGGCGTCGACGAAGTCCAGGATGTCCGGGTGGTCGGCGTCTAAAATCTGCATCTTCGCCGCACGGCGCGTTTTGCCGCCGGACTTGATCACCCCGGCAAAGGCGTCAAAACCCTTCATGAAGCTCACCGGCCCGGAGGCGGAGCCGCCGGTGGTCAACTGCTCCTTCGAGGAGCGGATGGCGCTCAGGTTGACGCCAGCGCCGGAGCCGAACTTGAAGAGCATCCCCTCGACCTTGGCGAGGTCCAGGATGCTTTCCATGGTGTCGTCGACGGAGTTGATGAAGCAGGCCGAGCACTGCGGCCGCTCTTCGACGCCGACGTTGAACCACACGGGGCTGTTGAAGCAGGCGACCTGGTTGACGAGCACCCACGTCAGGTCGAGGTAGAAGTTGCGCGCCGAGTCCTTGTCGGCGAAGGTGCCGTCGGCAATGGCCCAGCGGGTGATGGTCGCCGAGACCCGCTCAATCAGTTGCTTGACGCTGGTTTCGCGCTCGTCGGTCCCAATGGCGCCGCGGAAATACTTGGAGGCGACGACGTTGGTGGCGAGTTGCGACCAGCTGGCCGGCACTTCGACGTTGGTTTGCTCGAAGACGACGCCGCCCTTTTCGTCGGCAATCGAGGCCGTGCGCAGTTCCCACTCGAGCTCGTCGAAGGGGTGCACGTCAGCGGAGGCGAAGACGCGTTCGTAGCGCAGCCCGGGGCGGCCGGGGCGGTGCGACGGCGGCGGGGCTTGTGTGGTCGTGGTCGTGTCCAATTCGGCGACGGAAAAGAGTGTCATGGAGCCACCTCAGTCAGAGAACGATCGTACCGAAGGAAGAGCGTAGGTACAGCGACGCACCGCACATGCGCATGCAGGAGGGGCACACCATGTCGCGGCCACAAGGCGGAGAAGCCAACATATAAGATGTTGTGTGTTGGAGCGCTATCTACACACTCTAGCGCACAGTCAGGGTTGGCGCAACGACTTTTTCCGGATTTGCGCGGAGCCGCGAAAATTCGCCCGTTGGCGCCCAGCCCTTCTTTCGTTCATGAGTCGGCGTCCTTGCGTTTCGTGTTCCCCTCCACGACCCTTCGGAACGGCATACCTTTCCGCCTCGGTTTCGACGGCGGCTCCCGGCTGCCGCAACCAGCGGATGATACATGATGTGCACCGGCTCGTCGAGCACGGCGCTGCCTAGCGGCAGATTCCAACACACCAGCGGCCGTACTGTTGTTTCGAAACCGAGGGGCGCACACTGCCGGATTTCGCGAGTGTTCGTCACCCTGCTGTGTGCCTTCGACGGCGTAGCCGTCTTGTTGCATGCCTGCGACGCCGCGGGGACTTCGTTGTTCACCGCTTGCGCACAAAACGCGTGGAAAGTGCCACGAGGTAGTGTCCGTGCGAGGTCGACCGGTCGTATATTCAAGCCCGCGGGCTTCGCCCGTGGGTCGCACCTGTTTTCGGGCGTCGCCCGTACGTCGCAACAGGTCGAGGTGCACCCGTGGGACGCTCTTGTTGTGCAGGCATTGCCCTCGCCCATCTTGGCACCCGGTTTCCGGCTACGCCTTACGGGCGAAGCCGTGGGCTTGGCCGGACAGGTCCGCACACGGGAGGTGTGCGGGCGTTTGCTGCTCCTTTGCTTGGCTGGCGGCGACGCCGTACAATGTTGGTGGAGAACGTCCCTGCGCCGGGAGCACGTCGATGACGTACGAACCCTTTCGCAATCAACCGCCGCCACCGCCGACGCACGAGCCACCGCTTGATTTTGCGGAGCCGGAGCCGGACGTGGGGCCGGCGGCGTCCGCTGCGGTGCCGCCGCCGGCGTTGACGCGTGCCGAGGATGTGATTGTCGTGCGGGCGCGGGGGCCGCGGTGGCTGTGGGTGGTGCCGCTGTGGTTGCTCGCCGGGACGGTGCTCGGGGCGCTCGTTGAGCAGTCCACCGGGGTGCTCAGTGGGGCGCTTGCCGAGCTCGGTCTCGCGGATTCGGCGAGTGGCGCCGAAGCGAGCCGGGAGGACGGGCCGCCGGTTCCGCAGGCGCCGGCGCCGCGGCTCGACCCCATTGACCTGGGCTTGACCGACACCTCCGAGGCGCTTGCGGCGGCGATCGACTTCGCCTCGCAAAGCACGGTGCTGATCAGCGCGCACAGTGGCGCGGGGCAACTCGGCCCGTCGTTGCGACCGCTCGAGCCGCCGTCGCTCGACGAGCAACCGCTCGGCGCGGAGAGCCTCGGCGCCGGTGTGGTCTACCGCGTCAACGACGAGTCCATCTTTGTGCTAACGAACCAGCACGTCATTGAAGAGGCAACCTCGGTGCACGTAACCCTGCACGGCGGTTTTACCACCGAGGCGTTCTTCGCCGCGGCCGACGCCCGCGTCGACCTTGCGCTGCTGGAGATTCCGCGACGCGACGTGCCGTTCAAGCCGGCGCGCGCCGTGCTTGCCGACTCGAGCCAGGTGCGCGCCGGGCACTTCGTGCTCGCACTCGGCCAGCCCGCCGGCTACCGGCACACCGCGACGCTCGGCATTGTCAGCGCCGTGGGGCGACCGGCACTGCCCAGCGGCGAGTCGCCGTTCGTGCACTACCTGCAAAGCTCCGCGCCGATCAACCGCGGCAACTCAGGCGGCCCGCTGGTCGACTTGCGCGGCCGCGTCGTCGGGCTGAACACGTGGAAGGTGCGCGAGGCGGAGGGCTTGGGTTTTGCGTTGCCGGCGAACTTCGTGCGCCGTGTCGCCGACGACCTGATTGAGCACCGCGCGCTGCGCTGGCCCTACCTCGGGGTGCGGCTGCGCGAGTTTCAGCCGGCCGCTCGAGCTCAGTTCGGCGACGGCGTCTGGATTGAGTCGGTGCAACCGAACACGCCGGCGGCCGAGGCGGACGTACGCGCCAACGACATTCTGCGCCAGATTGACCGCCATCGCGTGCGCAACATCAGCGACGTCTACCG
>SKZP01000573.1 GCA_007127275.1 Planctomycetota bacterium | reverse complement strand
TTGAACTGGGGGTGGAAGAGGTGCCGGCCTCGTATTTGGAGCCTGCGCTTGAGGCGTGGCGCGAGGCGCTGGCGCGGGAGCTTGCCGAGGCGCGCGTTGACGTTGGCGAGATTGTCACCGAGGGGACGCCGCGGCGGCTTGTGCTTTTCGTGCGGGACCTCGCCGAGAAGGCGCGCGACCTTGAAGTAGAGGTGCAGGGCCCGCCGGCGAAGGAGCCGTTTCTGGATGCGCAGGGTAAGCCGACAGAGAAGCTGCGTGGCTTTCTTGCCTCGCACGGCGTTGGCGAGAACGAATTTCGCGTTGCCGAGGTCGAGGTTGGCAAAGGCAAGAAGAAGAAGGTCGAGCCGCGGGTGCTCGTGACGAAGCGCGAAGCGGGCAAGCCGACGCATGAATTGCTGCCGGGATTGTTGCGCGAGCAGATTGTGCATCTGCCGTTTCCGAAGAAGATGCGCTTCAACCGGGAGCTCGAGCCGTCGCGTCCGCTGGAGTTTGCGCGCCCGGTGCGCTACGTGCTCGCACTGCTGGATGAGAGTGTATTGCCGCTCGAATTCGCCGGCGTCCCCGTGGGGAACAAGAGCGTCGGCCACGCCTTCTTGAGCAAGCCCGAGGGGCCCCACTCGGGAGTGGAGCACACGCTCGGCGGCGCCCGCGGCAGCATCTGGCAGGCCGAGCGGGCGGAACTCGACACGTTCGTCGCACAGCTCAAGGAGCGCCACGTCGTCCTCTCGACGCAAGAGCGTACGCAACGTATCCGCGACGCCATTGAACAACACGGTACGGCCTACGGGGTGCGCGTCGCCGCGGCCGACCTGGAGCGGCTTGTGCCGGAGGTGGCGAATCTCGTTGAATATCCCGGGCTCACGCTCGGCCGCTTCGAGGCGAGTTTCCTGGAGTTGCCGGCCGAGGTGCTGCGCGCCTCCATGATTGGCCACCAGCGCTACTTCCCGCTGGAAGATGCGAGCAGCAACAAGGGAAAGAAGAAGAGCAACAACAACAAAACGAAAGCGAAGAAGAGTGCCGGCGTGCCGGAGTTGCCGCCGGATCCCGACGGCTCGCAGGAGCTGGCCAGCAAGGGCCCCGGCGAGATGGTCAACGCCTTCTTTGCCGTGATTGACCGCGTCGCCGACGAAAACGGCACCATCCGCGAGGGGAACGAACGTGTGCTGCGCGCGCGCCTCTCCGACGCCCGCTTCTTCTGGGACGAGGACCGGAAGACGCCGCTTGCGCAACATGCCGAGCGCCTCGGCGGCTTGATGGTGCATCAATCCCTCGGCTCCTTCGCCGACAAAACCAAACGCCTCGAAACGCTCGCCGGTGTCATTGACCGCGACGACGAGTCACTCAAGGCCGCCGAGGCCAAGCACCTCGAGCGGGCGGCAGCGCTGTGCAAGGCCGACCTCGTCACCCAGATGGTGTTCGAGTTCACCGAGTTGCAAGGCGTGATGGGCGGCCACTACGCCCGCGAACAAAAGGAGCCGGAAAAGGTCGCCCAAGCCATTGGCGAGCATTACCGCCCCGCCGGCCGCGACGACGCCTTGCCGGAAAGCAAGCTCGGCGCCTACCTCGCCATTCTGGACAAGGCCGACTCGCTCGCCGGCTACTTCCTGATTGGCGCGGACGAAAAGAAGGGGGGCGACCCGCTGGGGCTGCGCCGGCTTTGCATTGGCCTGATTCGGCTGCTGGAGGCGCAGGAGACGTTTCCGTTCACGCTTTCCATGTTGTTTCACGAGGCAAGCCTCAACTACGAACGGCTGCGCCTTCGCCGCAAGGGGGCGAAGCCCGGCGAGGATCCCTGGGAAGAGGTCCGCGTCTCCGACACGCTGCGTGCCGAGGCGCACACGCGTTTCATGGAGTACGTCACGGAGCGTTTGCGAAGCTACCTCCGCGACGAAGGCTACGCCCACGACCACATTGAAGCCGCACTCGCCGCCGGCGCTGGTCTCGGCAAGCTGGCGCAATTGCGTCGGCGTTTGGATGCGGTACGCGAGCTGAGTGCCAAGCCGGCGTTCGACGCGCTGCTCGAGTTGGCCGAGCGCACCGGCAACCTCGCGAAGTTCTTCCCCGACGTGAAGAAAGTTGCGGAGGCGGACGAGACGCACTTCAAGGAAGAAAAGGAGCGCGAGTTGTACAAGGCGCTCGAGGCCACCTCGCCAAAGGTGGAGCAGGCGCTGGCCGCGGAGGATTACGTCGCCGCCGCGGAGGCGTACCGGGCAGGGTTGGCCGCGCCGACGCACGAGTTCTTTGAGCACGTACTGGTGCTGCGCGACGAGAAAAAGGGAGAGGAGGTGCCGGAGCCGCAGCGCAGCAACCGCCTCGCCCTGTTGCGCGACATCTACCACTTGCTCGCCGAGCCGTTCGCCGCTCTCGACCGCGTGCCGCGCACGCCGTAGCGCCCCCATCATTGCCCCCCTCATATCCTCCAAGCCCAGGGACCGCGGTCACTGGGTCCCGTGCGCATACCGGAGAGGTCGCAACTTCACGTTTGCGTCTGCGCACTCAATAAAGTGAAGAAACGTGGCGCGGCGGCTCTCTCAGGAGCTCGTTGCCTCCCCTGCGGTCGCACGGGCCTAGGGACCGCAGTCCCTTGGCTTGCAAGAAAATATGGCGGTACAACCATCACGTCACATCCTTGAACAACGACCCGCCGCTTATGACTGACAACGACGCTGCTGCACCCTGGCCCGCGGATCCGCTTGACGCTGCGCCGTCGCCGCCCGGTTTGCTGCGACCGCCGAGCGGTAGTGCGGAGGTCGCGGTGGCCATTGTGGGTGCGGGCATTCACGGGGCGGCGCTTGCGCGGGAACTTTCCTTGCGTGGCGTCTCCTGCGCGCTAATTGACGTCGGTGAAGTCGGCGGCGGCACGTCGCAGTGGTCGACGAAGCTGTTGCACGGCGGCATCCGCTACCTGCGCACCGGCGACGTTGCACAGATGCGAGCGGGGCTGCGCGAACGGGCGACCTGGATGCGGCTTGCGCCGTGGCGCTGCTGGTGGGAGGCGTTTTGGATGCCGCACCGCACGCGCGTCGAGGGAGTCACCCACCGGCTTGGTATTGGCCTGTACGACCGCTGGGGCCGCGAGCGACCGGGCTGGCCGCGGGATCTGCGCCTGGGCCGCGTGCCGGATGAGTTGTTCCGAGCGGACCCGCGTAGCAAGGACGGCCCCTTCCGTGCGGCGGTCGCCTACGCCGATCTGATGACCTGGGACCGCGAACTGACCCGCGACCTCGCCGCCTCGAGCCACGCGCTCGGCTACGACTTCCACGAAATCACCGACTGGCGCGACGAAACCGGCGAGGCCGCAAACGGCCGGCTAACGGCGCCGCACCTGGTCGAGGCCACGCTGAAGGACCGCCGCACCGGAACGACACGCACCTTGCAGGCCACGCATTGGGTCTTTGCTTTGGGGCCGTGGATGGACGAGGCCCTTTCCCGTTGGTTCGACGAACCCACGCCGCGGCTGCGCCTCTCCGCTGGCATTCACCTTTGGTTCGACCCCGTGGAAGGGTGCGAGCGGCCGTGGACGGTGATGCGCGACTCGAAGCGCGTGCTGTTTCTCATTCCACGCGACGGCTACCTGCAAGCGGGCACCACCGAGCGCGAAGTCACTCGCGGTGCGGAGCCGGTCACCGACGCCGAGCGCGAGGACTTGTACAGCGGCCTTGAACAGCTGTTCCCCGCGCTGCCCTGGCGTGAGATGCCGGTGCGCCACGAGGAAAGCGGCGTGCGCTCCCTCGTGCGTGCCGAGGGGGCGACGCTACGCCTGAGCCGCGAGGCGAGGCTTGAGCGCTACCCGCGCTTCGCCAACGTCCGCCTCATACTCGGCGGCAAGCTGACTACCGCACGCCACTTGATGGACCGCCTCGCCACGGAACTCACCGGCCAGTTTTGCCCCGCCTCGCGCACGGTGCAACTCAAGCAAGGCGCCCCCGTGGAATCCGCCGCGTGGCATTGAGCAAAAGGGGATGAGTGGAGGCGTGTGCGCGGCACGTCGCAACGAAGGCGGCGCTGACGCGCGCGAGCACCGAGAAAACCGGCGGGAGCCGTGGCGCCCTACTCTGTCTCGGCGCGGTAGCTGTACCAGTGGTGCTCGTAGGCTAGGTGGAGCGCCTCTCCGTAGGCAAGCACCGCGGCAGGCGCAAGCCCTTCGACCTTGAACTCAATTCGTTGCGCCACCTCGCCCGTGTCACGGTCAATCAACAGCACGGACTGCAGCGCGCGGTCGTTTCGCGGATATGTGCGGCGAAGATGCAAGACGAGGTAATGATTCGTCAGCTTCAGTTCCTGCACTTGGTAGCGCTCTCCGTCCTCGCCTTGATGAACCGTGGCTTCCCACAACGGCTCGCCGCTGGCGAGGTCGTGGGCGGAAAGCCTGAGGTTGTTGCGCTCTTGGCGCACACAATAAAAGCCTTCCGAGGAGGGGAGCGAGTTGTGGTTGACGAGGTCGTTGCCGAAGTTTTGTTCCCACAAGGTAGGCGGGGTCTCCTCGTCGTCGTCCAACTCCAAGGCAATAAGTCTGCGCATGTCGGAGTAGTAGAGCTGCCCCTCGTGCGTCCACAGGCGCCGGCTGCCAATACGACCGTCGTGCGAGTGCGTCGCCAGAATGCCGCCGGTTCGCACCGAGCGAATTTGCAGGCCGTCGGTGAGCGCGATGACGAAGCGGTCGTTGTCGATCAATTCGAGGTCGCCGCGCGGCAGTGAAGGGAATTCGTCCAGGAAGTACAGCGGTTCGCCGACGTTGCGCACGTCGAACCCGGCAATCTGCACCACGTTGCTACCGCGCGCGTGCACAATCAGGCGGTCGCCGCTTAGCACCGGTACGGCGCTGAAGACGTCGCCGAAGGGCTGTGCGAGGCGTCCGTGCACCTCGCCGGTCTCGACGTTGACCACGCCGAC
>SKZP01000646.1 GCA_007127275.1 Planctomycetota bacterium | reverse complement strand
TGATACACGTTGCCGATCGCCACCAGCACACGCGCGTGAAGCCCCGGCTCGAGCACGGCACCTGCCTCGGCCTCACGCAAGCGCTCCAGCCACGCAACCCGTTCGCTGTTCGGGCCCCGCAACGCGTAAACCCCGTCGAGGGCGAGCGCCCACTGTGCCGCTTGGTGTATCTCGCCGGTGGCAAGCGCATCCTCGAGCAAGAGCCGCCAGGTTGGCAACTCCACCTCCGTCGCGGTGACATCCGCTGCGGCCGCCGCGACCGCCGGGTCCAGCCGTCGTGTCGCCAACCGTTGCGACAGCACCTCGCCGACGCGTCGCACCCAAGCGCGCTGCGACGCTTGTTCCGCGCCGGCGTCGTCGTCTTCGTCTTCGTGCTCGCCAAGCCGCTGCCGGGCGAACTCGCGCACGGGCGCAAGCAGCCGGCAACGAGGCCGCAGCGTCTCCTCGTCACCGACCTCTAGGAGACTCTTTTTGCGCAACTGCTCCAAGGCCTCCAGCGCGCCGGGCGCTTCCGGATACGCGGACACGTCAAGCGCATCCTCCGCCAACTCCGCGTCGAAGGAGCCGGGGAAGCGGGCCAACTCGAGCAACGCGTGCCGTTCCCAGTCGCGCAGCAACTCGTATCTCCAGCGGATGGCGTCGGTGAGCGTGTGGTGGCGACTCGGCCGTTGGCCGTCGGCGGCGCGAGCCGAGGCGACGGTACGTTCAAGTCGTTCGAGAATCTGCTGGGGATGCAACAACGCGCACCGAGCGGCGACCAACTCCAAGGCCAGCGGGAGCCCTTCCAGTTCGCGGCAGATCCGCGCAACCGCAGGCAACGCCTCGTCATCGAGGTCGCGCCCACCACGTGCCGCCCGCGCGGCGGCCAAGAACAGCGCCACACTGGGAGTCTCGCGAAGTCCGGTGCTACGCCCCCCTTCCGCCTCCGGCAACGCAAGCGGCGACAACCGCAGCTCCACCTCCCCTGGCAACTGCAGCGGCTCGCGACTCGTCACCAGCACCGTCAGCGACGGCGCCGCATCCAACCACCTCGCCACAACCGGCGCCGCCGCCTCGGCAAGCTGTTCGAGGTTGTCCAGAATCAACAGCGGCTGCTCCCGCGCCAACAAAGCCGCGGCAATGCGCTCCACCGGCGTGGCTGCGTCGTCCAGCGGGATGCCGCAGGCACGGGCAACCGCCGTGGCCAGGTCGTCCGCATTCCGGGCCGCGGCAAGCTCGACCCAGATGGCGTCGCGACTCGCCAAGGCGCTCGCACCTGACGTCGCCTGGGCCGCGTCGAGGTGGCTTGCGGAGCCCGAAGTCGCGCCGACCTCCTGCCACACTTGCCACACCTGCCACGCCAGGCGAGTTTTGCCGACGCCGCCGGGCCCCAGCACCGAAACCAGTCGGACCTGGCCCGGTCGCGCGAGGTGCGCAAGCACAACCTCCCACTCGGCGTCCCGCCCGACAAGTCCGAAGCCCGGAGATACCGGAGTCGGCTGCCCCGCACCGCCGCTCTCGGCAAGGCGCTTACGCTCCAGGCGCGTCGTTGTACTGGCGCCCACGCTCGCACTCGCACTCGCAGCGGCACTCGGATTCGTTTGCGGCGCATCCTTGGCACGTCCCGCGGGAATCGTGCGACGAAGCGTCGTGTCGCGCCGCCGCCGGCGAGTCACCGCCGAGTCCGACGCCGCGACCTCACGCGCCTCACGCGCCACTTGCTCGGCGAGCACCACCCGGCAACGGCTGACGTCCACGAGCAGGCGGCGCTGCTCCTCGCGCAACAACCCCGCCTCGAGCGGGACACGCTTCAAGTTGCGCTGCCAATCACTGACCAGCGCCGAGTCCGAGACCCCGCTTCCGTCGTTGCCACGCGCCTCGCGTAACAGCTCGACGAAGTGCCGCCGCGCGAGCTTCGGCCCGCCGTGTTGCTCGACAAGCGCAAGCAAGAGGCTCGCCCACTGAGCCGCCGTCGGTGCCGGCGAGTGCCAAATCCGCCGCATCTGCTCTGCGGCTGTGGCTTCCTCCGCCGGCCCGTTCACCGCCGCGCCAGACACCTCCGGCGGGGTGCTTGCAACGTCCGACTCGCGCGCGCTCGCGTTGTGCGCCCCCGTCGCAGCAACAGCCGAAGCGTGTGCCCCCGCCTCACCCACGTCGTGCGCCAGCAGGGACTCATTCGCCTCGTCAAGCTCGGTGAGCACCGGCAAGTGCTCCGGCAGAATCTCCTCGGCCTCACCGGCTGCGACGCACGCCGCAAGCAACACCGAGCGCAGTTCGCGCACATTGCCCGGCCACGAATGCTCGGCAAGCCGCTGGCGCGCCGCCTCGGAAAGGGACCGCGCCGGCAGCGACAACTGGGCGCAGGCCGCGTCGAGCCAATACTCGGCCAGCAACCACAAGTCCTCCCCGCGCTCCCGCAACGGCGGCAGCGTCACCGAAAACGTATTGAGCCGCCAGTACAAGTCGGCGCGAAAAAGCCCCGCCGCAACAAGCTCCGCCACCGGCTGATTCGTCGCCGCGACGAGCCGAGCATCCACCGCGCGCTCGACATGATCGCCAATACGCCGGACCTGCCGCGTCTCAAGCAAGCGCAACAGCTTCGGTTGAATCTCGAGCGGCATCTCGCCGAGCTCGTCCAGAAAAAGCGTGCCACCGTGCGCCTGCTCCACAAGGCCGGGCATATCCTGCTCCGCGCCGGTAAACGCCCCGCGCACGTGCCCAAAGAGCTGTCCCTCGACAAGGCTCGGCGCCAACGCCGCGCAGTTGAGCGCAACAAACGCGCCGCCGCGGCCGCTGCACGCATGCACCCACCGCGCAACGACTTCCTTGCCCGTCCCCGTCTCACCGAGCAAAAGCAAAGGCTCCGTCGTCACCGCCGCCCGCTTCGCCGCCTCCAGCGCAGCAACCCAACCAGGCGAGGCGCCAACGAACCGAACGCTGTCCATGCTGCATGACCTAGGCGAAACTGTCCCCAAGAGCGACCGCGTGAGTCATTCAATTGTGCCATCCGCCACACCCAACCGCCACCAAGCCCGTAACGCCAAACAGCGTGGACCTGCTCCTAGCCCTCGCCGGCGGCTACGAAGTCGACGTGACGCTGCCGCCACGACATCCCGTCTCGCAAACCCCGAGGCGCCGGGCTCATTGGGAAAACTGCCCCCCTCCGCTCCCCGTCGCGGCCAACCAAGAAACCTGCCTTTCCGGCCGGGTTTCTGGTCTCGCAGCCGGGAAGTCCGACTTTCTTCTCGGCGGGGAGTGTTGCGAGGTGCTTCGGATTCGCAGTTCTTGCGGCGGGGCTTTACATTTTGAGATGTACACTAATGACTTGTTTCAAAACGGCGACTCTGGCAGAGTAAAGAACTTGACTGTTGGGCGCCACGAATGCGCTTTTTTTTGTAGGCCTTCTCTGATAAAATTGGGTAAACCATTATCGAACGCCGTTCCGATGCCCCGCCATGAAAGAGAGGTGCTATGCAGTGAGTCGGTTGCTTGTGACTGAACGTTGACTTAGAGATTGCCCTCACGTTTCCCCGTTGCAAATTGGTACACGCTTGCCCAACGTGCAAGGGGACGCAATGTACATGACGATAACGCGTGGGCGAGGATTCGCTGCCCCCGGCACTACCCATGACGCAAACGTTTATACAAGTTGTAATCGAATCGAATCGACAACTTGTTCGCCTCAGCGATACTCGTGAAATTGTGCCGATGATGGCGTTGACAGAAGCCCCGGGGATCGTTTCCCCAACGTTTCGAGGCATGATGGATTTGAGGGGCGAGGCAGTCGCGGTGTTCGACTCCTCGAGTTCGAGCGGCGACTTGCAAGCGGACCGTTGTATACTGATCATACGCGAGGAATCTCGATCGGTAGGAATCATCGTCGACGACGTACTCAACACGGTAGAGGTTGATGAATCTGCAGTCTCCACGCAAGAGGTAGGCCAGGGTAAGAAGTTGACCGTGGTTAGGCTGGAAGCCGAGTTGCTTTCGGTTTTTGACCCGTTGGATATCGTAGAGAATAGTAAATAGCTACCCGTTGGAGATCGGCAGATACGCATGGAAAGATCCGCACTTCCGGTGCATTTTGATGAGTTGCGCGATTGGCTTGAAGGCAATTTCGGCCTATCGGTTTCGTCGTTTCCTCGTCCGCGGATTGAAAAACTACTGGCCAGCTTGCCAGACGCCTGCCATTGGCAAGCGAGACGTGAAGAGGTCGAGCAGCAAGTTATTGCAGCGGTTTCGATCGGCGAAACAACGTTCTTTCGTCATGCCGAGCAGTTTGCCGCAGTAAAGGCCTCGCTGCCTACGTTGCCGGCAGTCGCTGAAAACCGTGAGATTCGAGTGTGGAGTGCTGGCTGCGCTACAGGGGAGGAAGCGTACAGCTTGGCCTTGATGCTCGGCGATGCCGCTCCCAACGGACTCCGCGTGCTCGGAACCGACCTCAATCCCGCGTTTATCGCGCGCGCAACAGCCGCAGAATGGGGTTCTTGGTCCTTGCGCAAGACGCCCCAGCCGGTGATCGAGAACTGGCTTGATGTCGAGGGTCCCTCCGTTCGATTGCGCGAAACACTAGGCTCCGTCGTTGAGTTTCAAACCCATAATCTGTTTCGTGATCCGATTCCCTCAAAATTCGACATCATATTTTGCCGAAATGTACTGTTGTACTTTGCAAAAGCGGCAATTGAAGCCGTCTACGCGAAACTTGCGAAGGCCCTTCGAATCGGCGGGATTTTAATGATCGGCTACGCAGATCCGCCACCACCATCGTCACAGGAATGGACGAGTGAAACGATCAGCGGGGTGCGACTGTATCGACGCTGCGATTCGTCGAGTCGCAAGTCCAGCGTTGTCCCTACCCCCGAAACAACATCTGATGCACCGCGCACCTTGCCCAGACGGCCGCCGAGTCGCACGTT
>SKZP01000194.1 GCA_007127275.1 Planctomycetota bacterium | reverse complement strand
CCGCGCGCTGGAGCTTTACACCGAGGCGCACGAGTTGGGCGTCCGTTTCGACGAGCGGTTCTTTGAGGACAACCCACGACGTGTCGACGTGTTTCTAAAGCTCTCTCGCGCTCACTTCGGGCTCGCCGAGTTCAACGAGGCCACGAAAGCGATCAAACGGTTTCTGAGTGGCTCCCCCGAGCCCGTGCGCCGCCAGGTCGGCGGATTCCCCGCGCCGTTCGAGGAGGAGCCGCTTGAGCGTGCGCTGCGTCGCCTCGAGCGGACCGTGCGCAACGAACCGCAGCGCACCGAGCCCCGCTTCTTGCTCGGCTACATCCTCTTTACGCGGGGCAAGTACCCGGAGGCATACTCGCACTTTGCGCTGCTCAATCCCGACGCGCCCGACGCGGATCCGCACGTGCGCTTCTACGTCGAGTTGCTCGAAGCGGAGCCATTCGAAGCCCACCTCGAAGACCAACAGGATACCGCCGCCCGCTTACTCGAGCAGGGACGCGAACGGGTTGCCGAGCAGGACTATGCGCAGGCCGAGCCGATGCTGCGGCGCGCCTACGAATTGGACCCCGGCGAGGATACCGTCACGGCATTGCTCGTCAGCCGCTGGGGAAGCGGGCTCGACGAAGAGGGCAACGAGGTGCAACGCGGGGACCGGCGCAGTGCCATCTTTCGCGACATGGCGCAAACGCTGCGCAGCTTCTTGCGGGAGAAAGACGAAGAGGCCTGGGCGGAGCTCGACCTCGACTTCGCCGAGGCGTTCGGGCGCCCAAGGTGGTACGAGCGCGCCCGCCAGATGCTCGAGTCGCATCTGCGGGAACGACCGCTGGATTTCGAAGCGCACTACGTACACGGCTTCGTGCGCTACTTCGCCGGCGAGTATCTCAAAGCGCTCGAAAACTTCGAAGATTATCGCGACGCCCTACCCCGTGGCGAGCCCGGCGAAGAATACGACTGGTTCCGCAATGCCGCCCAGCGTCAACGTTCCGGCCAATGATCCGGAGCAACCTGTCCGCACGGCACGTCGCATGTCACTGCGTTCCACGACCAAAGGGCGAGCGCGCGGCGCGACCTCGAATGTCGCAAAGGTTTCGGTGATGCGCTTTTCCCAAGCCCACCGACGGAGCCGTTGGACCCGGCCTCTTTGCGTAAACGTTATGCCAGTGCGCGCCCACCGCTCCCTGATGAATGAGTTCCGCCCACCGCTACTCTGCCCCACAACATGAGCATGACTGACAACGCCGCTCGGCAACGCCTCGAAGAACTCGCCCGGCTCTGCGGCGTGCTGCCCTCGTACACCGACGTATTCGGCAATGTGCACGCAGCCTCGGAGGATACGCTCTACAGTGTGCTTCCCGCACTCGGCGCCGAGGTAAATTCTCCCGCCGAGGTCGAGGACGCACTGCGCGAACGGCGCCTGGCCCAGTGGCGGCGCCCCCTGGAGCCGGTGCTCGTCTCCTGGGATGCGGAGCCCGTTCGCCTGACGCTCACCCTGCCCACGCAACTGCTCGCGTCAACGCAGCGCTGGCAAATCACGCTGCGCCGCGAGCCGGAGCCCATGACCGGCAGCCAGATTGATCCGCCGCCCATCCACGAAACCCATCACGAAGGAGAACTGGCGCCAAGCGACGTACATGAGTTTACCGAGGTCGAAGGGGAACGCTTCGCCAAGGCGAGCCTCACCATTCGCCACGAACTGCCGCACGGCTACCACGAGTTGCACCTCAAGCTCGGCAACCTCCACGCCCAGGCGGCGTTGTTCGTCGCGCCACGCAAGTGCTACATGTACGAGCGCGAGCGCCTCTGGGGCGTGTTCATCCCCACCTGGGCCGTGCATGACGCGCAATGCACCGGCGGCGTCGGCGACTTCGGCACGCTCAAGCGCCTGCAGCAGTTCGTCGCCGAGGCGGGGGGCCACATGGTCGCCACGCTGCCCATGATGCCCGCCTTTCTCGAAGAGGCGCCGCTGCCGTTCGACCCCAGTCCGTACATGCCGGTGACGCGGCTTGCCTGGAATGAGCTCTACCTCGACCTCGGCAACCTACCGGAGCTTGACGCCTGCGAGGCCGCCCGCCACGCCCTCAACGCAGCCCCGGCAGCGGCGAACCTCCAGCACCTGCGCGAAAGCCGCTACGTCGACTACGCAAAGCTGAACGAGGTGCGCAAAGCGGTGCTCGACCAGATTGTCGCGTGGTTCTTTGAAAAGGACCGGCCGCATTTCGACGAGTTCGAAGCGTTCGTCGACCACAATCCGCGCATTGCCGACTACGCCCGCTTCCGCGCCGTGATGACGCAGCGACAACAACGCTGGCGCGACTGGCCGGACGTGCTGGAGGCGAAGGACGTTCACGAGCCGACGCTTCGCTACCACCTGTATGCGCAGTGGCGCGCCCAGACACAAATGGACGAGCTCGACGCCGAGGCGCGCAAGCACGGTCCGGGGCTCTTGCTCGACATGCCGCTCGGTGTGCATCCCGACGGCTACGACGCTTGGCGCGAACGCAGCTACTTTCTCGACCGCTGCTCCGCCGGTGCTCCGCCGGACCTTGCGCACAAAAACGGCCAGGACTGGGGTTTCGCACCGCTCAACCCGACGACGCTGCGCGAAAAAGGCTACCGCTACCTGATTCACTGCCTGCGCTTCCAGATCAAGAACGCCGGCATGCTGCGCATGGACCACGTGATGGGCCTGCACCGTTTGTGGTGCATCCCGCAAGGCCTCGGCGGCGCCCAAGGCGTCTATGTGCGCTACGAACCGGAGGAGGTCTACGCCATTCTCGCCATTGAGTCGCACCGCTACGCAACCATGATCTGCGGCGAGGATCTCGGTACCGTCCCGCCGGAGGTGCCCGAGGCCATGCAACGCCACGAGGTACACGGCCTCAAGGTCGTGCAACGCCTCGCCGTGAAGCTCGAGCCCGAGGAGCTTGGCAACGCGCTGGAAACACTCCCCAAGCGCATTGTCGCCGGCGTCAACACGCACGACATGCCCACATTCGCCGGCTTTCTCAAGGGTAGTGATTTGCACGACAGCGAGGAGTTGGGCCTGCTCGCGCCGGACCAGGTGGCCGCCGGCCGCAAGAAGCGCCCCCAGGCGCTGCAAGCGCTACGCGAGCACCTCATCCGCCGCGGCCGCCTGCCTGCGGATACAAAGCAACTCGAAGTGCTGCCCGCCCACGAGTTCGTCAGCGCCTGCCTCGAAGAGCTTGCGGCAAGCGAGGCAAACGTCGTGCTCGCCACGCTCGAGGATCTCTGGGAAGAAGAGCAGCCGCAAAACGTACCCGGCACCGTACTCGAGCGCCCCAATTGGCGCCGCCGCAGCGCACACCCGCTCGAGACGCTGCGCACGCACCCGCTCGTGCAGCAAGTCCTTGCGAGGCTCGCGGCTGCGCGCAAACAAATCAACCCCTAAGGAGCTGTCAGAAAATACCTTCCGAAGTTGAGCACCTGCGCTCGGCTCTGCTTCGTTGTCGTCGGTCGCGCTGCTCGACGGGACTCGTCACGCCTTCGCTGCTCACCTTCCTCCGCACTGCATAGCCTTCGCTCGTGACGCGCAACGTTCGGAATAAATTTCCTGTCAGCGCCTAACCAACGCACAACTTCTCTCCCCCAAGCGCGACTGCCATTTTTTCGACGAAGCAAAGCGAGCGCACGGCGCCTGGCGCCAGCCTGCGTTTGCCCCAGAACTGAAATATATACGGCATCCCCTGCAGTCACCGACCGCGTCGGTGGGCTTGGGGCGGGAAGACAGAAGGTGGGATTGGCTCTTGTCCCTTGCCGTTAACCTTGACGCATGCCACGATTGCGGGACTTGTGCATATCCGGGCCTGATTCCGTCTTCCTCCCCTTGCACGTCATGAGCATGGAGCGTCCCTGGCTCGAAGGAGAGTTTTCCGAAAAGGTCGCCGCGCTCAAGGAGACGTTTCGGCTCCTCGAGAAAGATCTGCGCGAGGCCTCGCTCGACTCGGATACGCTCGAGCAGTTGCGGCAACTCGCCCAGCAACTCGACGAGCTCTTCTTGCTCGTCATTGTCGGCGAGTTCAACAGCGGCAAGTCCTCACTGATCAACGCCCTCTTCGGTGCGACCATCTGCCCCGAGGGGCCGGTGCCGACCACCGACAAGATCAACGTGCTCAAGTACGGCGAAGCCCAGGTCGAGCGCCACGCAAGCACCTTCATTGTCGAGCGCTACTTTCCCTACGAGCCACTCAAGACACTCAACATTGTCGACACGCCGGGCACGAACTCCATTGTCAAGCAACACCAGGAGATCACCCAGGAGTACATTCCGCGCGCCGACCTGATCATGTTCGTCACCTCGGTCGACCGCCCGTACAGCCAGTCGGAGCGCAGCTTCCTCGAACTGATCAGCGACCGCTGGCGCAAGAAGGTGTTCTTCGTGCTCACAAAGATTGACACGCAAGAGCCGGAGAACGTGCGCAGCGTCGAGGCCTTTATCAAGCAGAATTGCCGCGATGACTTCGGCTTTGAGCCGCAGGTGATTCCGATTTCTCCGAAGCTCGCCTTCAAGGGGCGCACCGAGGGGGACGCGGCACAGTTCGAGCAGTCGCGCCTCGCCGAACTCGAGGAGTATCTGTTCGTCACCCTGAGCGACGCGGAGAAGTTGACCCTCAAGGTTTCGAGTCCGATCGAGGCGGCGCGGCGCGTGTGCGAGGACGTGCTCGAAGAGTTCGACGAGCGCTTGCGAGTCATTGACGAGCATGCCGAGACGCTCACCCGCGTCGAGAACCTCGTCACCGAACGCGCCCGCGCCATCAAGGACGGATACACCAAACATCTCCTCTCGATCAAAAACCTGCTCACCAGCGTCGAGAACCGCGGCAGCGAATACTTCGACGACAAGATCCACCTCGCCAACCTCTGGAGCCTACGGGACCGCGGCCGCT
>SKZP01000080.1 GCA_007127275.1 Planctomycetota bacterium | reverse complement strand
GGCACAAGCGACATGATGTCGGCGTCATAGCGGGCCGAGGCAACGCTGTTGAGCCAAAGCCCGAAAATGGTGAGCGAGAGAAACAACACGCAGGCGAAGATTAACAGCACGGTGAGCCAGCGCCGGCGCGGGCGGCGTTTAGGCCCCTCGTGCTCTTCGCTTTCCTCTGGCGAACTCGCGGCCAGGGCGGGGTCGGAAGCGGCGTCGGAAGAGGGATGACTCATATGGCAATACGGGAATACGTGGGCCGAAAGGGATTGAGAACCGCCCCGGCGAATTTGCCGTGCGAGGCGGCAGACAATGCGAGGCCATGCACGCTATGCGCGAGCAGTGCTGCTGGACAAGAATGCAGCACGCCTGGCGCCATGCAATGCAATTCGGCTCGCGGGGGTACCGGGCACCCTACGTCACAGAACGAAACGCGCAAGCCGCTGCGGGCGTCGGCCGGAAACCGAGCCGCGCACCGCGGTCATTGTACCGAATCGTCGCCGCCGACGCAGTCCCACGACGCAATCGTCAGTCTTCAAAATGTCGAGCGGCCGTTCTTCAAGCCGTCGCGCGTCGCCCGTGGGGCGCATCCTTTCGCCGCTCGACCCACGGGTGAGTCCCGAATGCCGTTGCTTTTTTGGTTCTAAGGAACTCGCAGGAATTCACTTCCGAACGTAGAGCGTCGCGAGCGGAGACTGTGCGAGGCGAAGGAAGTCGAGGAGACGACGACAGCGCAGCACAGGCGAGCACAGTAGCTCAACCCCAGGATTGGGCCCTGCCGCAACCCTAGCGTTGATTGCGCAGCCGGTTCTCTCGATCCGTTTCTTGCTGGCGCTCCATGGCGCGCCTCCGTTGCTCGCGGAGGCGCTCTTGCTCCTCGAGAAAGACCTCGCGACGGTCTTCGTCAAAGATTTCCGGAGGTCGGTAATCGTTGCGCACGATTTCGAAGTAGACGCGCAGGCAATGCATGAACCGCTCTTGCTGTCGCTCATACTCGCGGTCCGACATGCCGTGACGGCGCTGTGGCGTCATCCAAATGGTCGTATGACCGTCCACGGTGAGAATGAGGGCTTGTCGCACGGAGTCGGAGGTGCGGTCAAACGCATGCAAGGCATGTTCTTCGTTGCGTGCCGTCGCGCCGAAACGGAAAAAGTCCAGTCGGTCGAAGGCCTCGGGAATGTCGTACATGGTCGCGTCGCTGGCGGGGTAGGTATTGCGCGGCAACATCAGGACGTTGTAGCCCTCTTGAATGACCGAGGCCCCGCCGGTGATCTCGTCGTCGGCCGGGGCGTCCTGGGCGAGGGCGAACACGGCGCGCTGCCACTCCGGGTCGCTCGAGAGTGCGAGCAACTCGTCCCGCTCTTCTTGCCTCATGGACCCAATCCAGGTTAGCAGTCCGGTCTCGTCGCGCAGCCACTCCTCGCGCTGTCGCTCGGTCAGCCTCGCGGGGACGACCCGCTCCGGCGGCAGGTAGTCGAGTCGTTCGTCGAGATGATCCGGCATCTCCTCGCTCCAGTCGAACCCCGGTGGCAAGCCGTCAAGGGGCCAAGAACGCAATTCCACGGTTTCGCCGTCGCGACCGGGCAAGGGCATCACACCCTGCAAGGAAGCGGTTCGGTACTCCTCGAACTCGCTGTGCGAGGCGTTGAAGAACGTCTCGCGCAACGCATCCAGGCGCTCCGACTCCTTGCGTGCATACGTAAGCCGCACATCCTCGACCTCTGGTGACGAGGAGCAGCCGAGCGTGACAAGTACGGTAAGCAGCGGTAATCCGGCAAGCATCACAGCGGCGCCGCGCAGCCGCCGGGAGGCGTCGCTCAACGACAGGAACGGGGTCTTCGCCAGCATCATAGCGGTTCGTTTCGCACAAGTGGTGACAGCGTACCGGGCATCAATGAGTTGCCTACGGTGATTTGCCCTACGGGAGAAGCTCGTGGTCGCCCCCATGTCGGGCGTCGCCCGGCGACGGGAGCCTGGAGCCTCGGCGCGACATCCACAGATTGAAAATCCACGGACACGCGGGCAAGGCGGTGGGGGCTCGGTGCATTCTACGTCGTTCGCTCCGCCGTTGGGTAGACGGATTCGTTTGCCTTGTGCCGGTCACGGAATGATGCGTGCAATCCCTACGGCGTCGAGCCCGCCTTCGTGCGCGGCGCCGGCTATAAAGATGTTGCCGTGCCCGTCGGCGAGCACCGCACGGCCGAGGTCACTTGCCCCGGCAAAGCGCCTCCAGAGCATCTGCGGCTCAGTGCCCTCGGGAGTCATTCGGTAAACGACCATGTCGGTGATCCCGCTTTCCTGTTGGCGCGTCCCCGCAAGCAGGATGCGGCCCGCCGCGTCGACGGCCAGCGCACGGCCTTCGTCGTTTTCGCCAGCAAAGTCGAGTGTGCGGAAGCCGTCGTTGGCGAACGACTCGTCGAGTGCGTCGAGGCTCGGCTCGAGCCGCGCCACAAGTAAGTCACCGCTGTCGCCGACCGGCTGGGCCGTGCCGCCGAGCAACACCGCGGGGGGCATCCCGTTTTGCGTCGCCGGTTGCAGAGCGAGGGCGCGCACGTCGTCGTTGCCGCCGAAGTCGTGCAGCCAGGTCTCCTCCACGGTGCCGCTCGCATCCAGCGCCACGACGAGCGAGTCGGACGCACCGCCGAGCACGCTGCGCCCGCCGGCGACAACGCGCGGCGCACTGGCGCCCCCCGTCGGTTGCAGTACGAGCGCAAACGCCTCGTCGTCGCTTTGTGCGCCGTTGACCTCCTGCACGTGCACCGTGCGAAGGCCGCCCTCGCCGAACTCCGGCAACTCGGTGACCGCGTCTCCGTCGACAAGATCCCCCTCGAGCGTCACCTTCACCACGGCTAGCTCGCGGCTTGGCGTGCCGCTTGCGTTCGTGTCAGCGGTGGCGTAGCCCGCGGCATACACGAGTGAAACCCCGTCTTCCTCGTGGTAGGCAAGCGCGTGCAACTCGCTCGGCTCGCCGGCATACGTTCCCTCGCTTGCACGCTCGCTCAGGTCGAGCAACAGTACGCCAGGCTGAAAAAAGGTGCCTGCGGAGCCGTCGAAGCTCGTGTCGAGGCTTCCGTCGGCGAGATGGCGGGAGATAAAGGCAAGCCGCTCTCCCGTTGCCGGGCGCTCGGTATACCCGGCGACGACGAGGCCGCCGTCGGGAAGTAGCGCGAGCGCCGTGGCGAAGTCGTGCGCTTCCTCGCCAGGCTCGGTGCCGCTGCCGAAGTCGAACACGGCAAGGCCGGCACTGCCGAAGCTTGCGTCGAGTTCTCCGTCGGGGAGAAAGCGGGCAAGCAACATGTCTTGTCCGGAAACGGTCCCGGCGCTTTCGGTGAAGCCGACGGTGACGAGCTTCCCCTCGGGGGTGCGAACCATCGCATTGGCCTGCGAGGCAATGCTGCCGGCGTGTACCAGCGCGTATCCATAGCGGTAGAACGGGCCGTCGGGGATCTCGAACTCCTCCGCACAGCCGCTCCATCCGGACGCTGCGCCGAGCAACAGCGCAAGCAGGGCCACAAGCGAGGGAGTCGTTGAGTGCGTGCGCAGCCGCATGTCCGTGGCCTCTTCCTTTGCGCTAGTCCTCGTTCGCCTCGTCGTCGAACGCCTTTGCGAGTGTGTCCTGAATACGCTCCAGCACACGAAAGGCGGTGCCGGCATGCGCGGTGCGCCCCTCGGGATCCACGAGCAGCAGAAACGGTACGTGGCGCACGCCGTAGTCGCTCGCGACCTCCGAGGTGGAGTCGTAAAGGTGCGTCCACGTCGCCTCGGCCTCGGCGACGGCCTCCCGCTGTGCCTCGGCGGAGTCGCGCCAATTCAGGCCCACGCTGACTAGCTCGAACGCCTCGTCGCCGTAGCGCCGTTGCAGCGAGGCAAGCTCCTCGGTCATCAGGTCCCGGCACTTGCCGCACCAACTCGTCCAGAACAGGAGCAGCACGTACCGTTCGTCGCCGAACAGGGCCTCACTCGGAACGGTGTGTTCTTGATTGTCGAGCCGCGCCAGTTCGAACGCGGGAGGTTCGCTGCCAGGACGGAGCTTGAGGATGCGCTCAATCTCGAAGAGGGCGTGCTGCACGAAGCGGGCAAGCTCGTCCTCGTCAATGCGCATGTTGCGCAGCACGTGCACCGCCTCGGTCGCTTCCTCGACGTTGCCCAGGTGAGCGTGCGCCTTGCCACGGTAGACTCGCAACGCAATGCGAAACGTGTCCTGCTCGGGCAGGGTGGGCTCCCATTTGTCGCAAAGCTCGAGCACCTTCTCGAAGCGCTCGAAACGCTCGAGCACCTGCAGGGCGAAGCCGAGCGCCGTCTCGGTGCGCCGGCCCGGCTCCGGTGAGCCGTCGAGGTAGTGGCGCGCCGCCTTGAGCACCGCCTCGAGGTTCTCGTCGTTGCGCGCCTCCACGTAGGTGTCGTATGCCTCGCGCAGTGCCTGCCAGTCCGCCTCCTCGTCCGCCTCCACTTCCGGCGGCGGCGCCGGTTGCGTATGCGCGGGCACCGCTGCAAGCATCAACACAAGCGCAATCTGCGCAACCCGCGTAACTGCGTCGCGACCGACGCGTCGGAGATCAAGCAACGGTTGGCGAGTGATACGCATGAGGAAGCAATGAGTGGTGACTCGGCGGGTGTTGTCACCCCAATGATGCCACGTCGCCGTGGTGGGTAGCAACGCGCTCTTGCCACCAAAGCTTTCGGCGCATTTCCAGCGCGTGCCGCCGGCTCTCGTTACGAAAGCATTCAATCTTGCGTAAAATCACATACGCAGTGCGGGCCTTCGCGCCCCCCGACCCGTCTCGCGAGCGGAGGACGACGGCGAGCATTCGCACAGGTTACGGATTGGTCGCCGAAGTTTCCTGACTGATTGGTTGTTGCGAACCCCGCGAGCGGAAGTCCGCCCTACGTACGGCAAACGCTGGGTTCGTTCGTGCCCCTCAAT
>SKZP01000697.1 GCA_007127275.1 Planctomycetota bacterium | reverse complement strand
TCCTCGCTGTCGAGCGCCGGGCCCCGCACGAGCGTGTTGAGTTGCGTCTCCAATTCGACAAGGTCGGCAAAGTCGCTGCGGATGCGAATGCCGACGAAGCTGCCGTCGTCGAACGCCTCGACGCGCACGTTCCACGACTCGGGCAGCTCTCCCAGGTGCTGCCCCGCGGTCTCCGAGTCACCGAACGGATTTTCGACGCCGCCGCCGGGGGCTTGCATCGCCTCTTTGGCGACGCCGAGGGTGATGACGTTGGTCCCGGAGCCGTCGCTCTCGACCGTAGTGGCAACGGACTGCTTGACGCAAGCGACAAGGAGAAGTCCCGAAAAAAGGACGGGGGCGATTCGCGAGGCGAGGTGCATGGAACGTCTCCGGGGTTGAAGGGGTACAGATTTGCGGAGCGTGGCGACCCTGTTAACGGCGTGAATCGCTTCCGTGTTGCGCGACGTTACCGGGGTGCCAAAAGAATACCTCCGAATGTACGCACGTGCACTCGGAACACCGTGTGGTCGTTGCATCTTCTGCTCGGGGCCTCGGAAACGGCGGGCTACGGACCGGGGCGTGGCCACGGCGTCAACCAATGTCACGTCGGGCGAGGATGGCGCAGCCGGCGGCGAGATAAACGGTGACGTAAAGCGCGCCAAGCAACGTACCCCAGGCTGCGAGCTCGAGCGGCAAGGGGATCTCGCGGGTGAAGACCTCGCCGATGTCGTACAGGCGCAAGTTCGGAATCGGCGCAAGCAGCACGGCGGCGAGCCAGGCGGGGGCCTCCCCCTCGGCGAAGGCGAGCGAAATCGTGTCGTGCATGTGCCCCGCAAGAAAGACCACCACGGCAAGCACGGCGTTGGCCGCGGGGGCGAGCAGCGCCGAGCCGGCCACGAGCAACGCCGCCAGGATGATCATCTGCCACAGCGCCATGTAGATCCCGAACGCGACGGCGCCGAGCTCGACCCACGCCACTCGCAGCCCAACGGTGAGGAGAAAGCCGAACGTATCGGTCTCGACCTCGTCGCGCGCCACGCCGAACTCCTCGGCGGTTTCCCGTTCGAGTGCGAGGAACTCGCTCTCCCACACCGGGCTGCCGCCGGGTCGCTCCGTGGCGTGATACACCACCAGCGCCCCGAGCATCAGTGTCCCGAGCAAGAGCCCGAGGGCGAGGTTCAAGAGGACGAGGCCGAGGTACTTGCCCGCAATCAGTTGGGCACGAGTTACCGGCTTGGCGAGCAGCGTGAGCAGCGTGCGCTGCTCGAGTTCGCGAGTCACGACGTTGGCGGCGCCGAACAACGTAATGGCAATCGTCGCCAGTGCAATGGTCTGCAGACCCATCTCCTTGAGCAGCGCCGCCCCGTGCGCCATCGCAAAGAGGCTCAGCACCGGCAGCAAAAGCATCAACACCGCCGCCACCACGGCAAGCACCCAGGTGGTGGGCTGCTTGAGCGTCTCCTGGATCGTGATCCCGGCAATGGCACGCAGCGCCCGCATACGTCCTCGGCGGGGAAGGCGGTTCGGTTCATGTACTGCCGCGAAGCGTAGCAGCCGGCGCCAGCGGCGGCCAGCGCCCAACGCGAGAGAGTCGTCCGGCGGAGCGTCCGTTCGAGTCGGCACCGCGCACGAACCGGCAACCACAGCCGGTGACGGGGTCTCCGCACGGGTACTGCGCCGTTCACTTCTTCTTCACCAACGCGCGCCAGCCGGTACGGGGAACGAGGGTGGAAAGCGGATTGACCGGAGAGATCTGCATGCCGGCTTTGCGTACCTCGCGGACGTCCTCGACGAGGGTAACGACGTCGGGGTCGAGTTCGCGCACCTTGCGCAAAATGGGCTCGACGTGCTTGCGGCGCACGGTGAGCATCATTCCTTCGAGCGGCCCCGTCTTCGTGTAGCAGGGGAAGGTGGTTGCGTCGTAGTTCTCGTCGTCGAGGTATTCGCGGACGTCGTCCCCTTTGCGTGTCAGGATGTGAATCGTGCGGTCGCCAATGGCGAGCTTGCGCTCAATCATCAGGCCCACACTGTTGCCGGTGGCGAATCCGAAGGCGTAGGCCGTGGCGTAGACAACTCCGTAGGGGTCGGTGAACACCGTCGCCAGCACCTGCGCGGAGGCGGCGAGCCAAATCAGCACCTCGAAGAAACCGAGTACCCAGGCCGCGAACGGACGGTCCCGTACGATCGCGACCAACCGAAGCGTTCCGAAGCTGACGTCCAAGACGCGCGCGAAAAAGATCCACGTCGCGGTCAGCACGACAAACAGCAGTTCCACACCTGCCCCCGTCTAGCCGGCTTGCCCGGTATTGCGTCGCCTGTGTCCTAGTGTTGTGTCATGGCGAATCTTCGGGTTGAGCACCTGCGCTCGACTGTGCTGCGTTGTCTTCGTTTTCGCTTGACTTTGTTCGCCTTGCACGGTCTTCGCTCGCTACGCGCAACCCGAAGATGGGCTCTGACACAAAACTGGTTGAAGTTCTGGTTGCATGCGTGAAGAGGAGGCGGTGTCGTCTGTGCCGACGCCGTCGCCGAAACCGGCGCGACGTCGATGGCCATGGGACGGGGCCACGAATGGGACTCTTCACGCGCAACGTCGGAAGTGTATCGAGGCCGCAGATTATTCCCACAAATCTCGCCGATTGCCGAAAAGATGTCACCGCGACGGGCGACGACCGGGTTTGCTTCGCATACCAGTCGCTCCGATGGACGTCGACGCGCAGAGATCCTCGGGAACCTGTACTCGCGGTGCGGTGCGGTGCGGTGTTGGCCGGACGTTGCAAGCGACGGCACCCGTTGCTCTTTGTCGCGCCGACGTGCGGCGGATCCTACCAGACGATTTCCTTGGCGGGGATGGGCACGAGCATGAAGTGACTGCCGTGCGCCCAGCTGGTTTCGAGCTCGGCATAGCCGATCCATTGCAGCCCGAGCCCCGGGTCCAGCAGCGCTACCCGGCCCGCGGCGGAGTCGTGACCGACAATCACGCCGAAGTGGTTCTTGATCGCCTTGCGGTGGCGCATCAACAAGACCACCGGGCGCTCTTGTTCGAGGTAGTACAGCAGGCTGCGCGAGCGTTCCTCGCCGTCGTCGCCGTCGGAGGTTCCCCGGAGGACGCCGCGCGTCGGCTCGGCGTGAAAGCCGAGCATCTCGAGATACTCGGTGAGTTGATCGCCGTGCAGCCCGCCGTACTCCTCGACCGTCTCGCGGATTTCGCGAGCAATCTCCTCGGGTACTGTGCGGTCATAATAGTGCGCAATCATCGAGATCGTTGCGAAGCCACAGGCAAAGTCGGGGTCGTCCTCGGCAAGCTCTACCGGCAAGAGCCGTATCTCGGAGCCGTCGTCGTCGTTGACAGACTCGTCCGTGTCTCCGGACTCGGTCGTGGACTCCCTGCGCTCCGAGGTGCCGGGCGAGCGGGAGCCGGCATTGCTCTCTCGCCTCGGTCGCGGGTCGTTGCCGTCGCTCGTGCGTGGTTGCGGCGTGCCGGCGTTCGCCTGCCGGGGGTCGGCGTCGCCTCGCCGGGTGTCGGTGGAAGCGCGTGGTTCGCTGGAGGTGGCGCCTGTCGGGGCGTCGGCGTCGGTTTCGTTGTTTGCGCCACTTGCACATCCGAAAGCGGGAAGCATCAGCAACACGACGAGCAGGCCCGCATACACCGGTACGACGGGGGCGGAAGAGAGTCGTTTCATCGGTCCAGGGGGGAGAAAGAAGGGGCATTGACGTTGGGCCGCCGCCATGCGTTTATGCGGAAACAGCCCCAACCCGCGAAGGAATCACTACGCCGCAAGCCGCGGGCGAAAAGAGCGTGCGCCGCGGCTCGCCCTCATTACGCGAAGCTTGTGCAACGGAATTCCCTTGTCTGGCCCGTTGAATGACATGACCACGTAGGGGCTCGTTCGGGGGCGCGACGCGGACACCGACACAGGCGTTGCCGGCAGTTGTTCCACCGCCGCGCCGGGAATGGATTCGCACCGGTGCCTGTTAATTCAACGATTCCAACTGCGGTGGCCTGGAGAACGACCAGCCGATCGGCCACAATCGCGGGTAGTTGCTGCACCGGGCTTTCCCGTGGTGTGTTTCGAAACTAGAATTCGCGGCACACTCGGGGTCGAGTCGTTGCACGGGTCGGCGCCAATCGTTTGAGATGGGAAGACCATCGGTGAGGGCATGCTAGGCTAGGAATTCACCAAGGACGCACGGCGACCGTAAGAAAGACGTAGGACCACAACCCAATCAATCGGCGTGGCGCGCCGAGGAGAACCGAGGCGACATGTTTGACAAATTCACCGACCGCGCGCGCAAAGTGATGGGGCTTGCCCGTCAGGAAGCGCAAAAGCTCGGCCACGAAAACATCGGCACCGAGCACATCCTGCTTGGGCTGATCCAGGAAGGCTCCGGCGTTGCCGCGAACGTCCTCAAGAACATGGAGGTCGACGTTCGCAAGATCCGCAACGAGGTGGAAAAGCTCGTGCAGACCGGCACGCAGATGACCACCATTGGCGGCAAGCTGCCGTTTACGCCGCGGGCCAAACGCGTGCTCGACTACGCCCAGGAGGAGGCGCAGAACCTCGGGCACAACTACATCGGCACCGAGCACCTGTTGCTGGGCCTGTTGCGCGAGCCGGAAGGGGTCGCCGCGCAGGTGCTGATGAACATGAACTTGAAACTGGAGGAGGTGCGCGAGGAGGTGCTCGAATTGCTCGGCACCGACGTCGGCCCCTCCTCGGCCGGCCCCGGCCGCAGCCGCGAGACCGAGAAGACCTCGAAGACCAGTGCCGGCAAGAGCAAGACCCCGGCGCTGGACGCCTTCGGCCGCGACCTCACCGAACTGGCCAGCGACAGCAAGCTCGACCCGGTGATCGGCCGGATGCGCGAGGTGGAGCGGATCATCCAGATTCTGAGCCGCTACAAGAAGAACAACCCGGTGCTGCTCGGCGAGCCGGGGGTGGGTAAGACCGC
>SKZP01000419.1 GCA_007127275.1 Planctomycetota bacterium | reverse complement strand
GCTTGACGTCCTTGTGGATGATCAGGCGGCGCAGGGTGGTGCAGCGTTGGCCGGCGGTGCCGACGGCGGCGAAGGTGACGGCGCGGGCGACGAGTTCGAGGTCGACGTCCTTGTCGACGATGATCGCGTTGTTGCCGCCGCACTCGAAGATCGTGCGGACGAAGCGCGGTGCGAGCTTCTGCGCGACCTGCTTGCCGACGCGGGTCGAGCCGGTGAAGCTGTACATAGCGATCCGTTCGTCGCTGAAGAGTTTGTCGCCGAAGGTCTCGACATCACCGACGAGCAGGTTGAACAGCCCCTGCAGGTTGTGGCGGGCGAGGACCTTGTTGGCGAGGTTCGTCACGGCGCGTGCCGTCAGTGGCGTCTTCGGGCTCGGCTTCCAGATTACCGGATCGCCGCAGATGCCGGCGAGTGCGGCGTTCCAACTCCAGACCGCGACGGGAAAGTTGAACGCGGTGACGACGGCGATCGGGCCGAGCGGGTGCCACTGCTCGTAGAGGCGGTGATTCGGGCGCTCCGAGGCGATCGTTTTGCCCCAGAGTTGGCGCGACTGGCCGGTGGCGAAGTCGCAGATGTCGATCATCTCCTGCACTTCGCCATTGCCTTCGGGGTGGATCTTGCCCATCTCCAGCGTGACGAGGGCGCCGAGTTCGTTCTTATGCTTGCGCAACTCCTCGCCGATTTCGCGGATGATCTCGCCACGCGCCGGGGCGGGGGTGGTGCGCCACGTCTTGAAGGCGGTGGCGGCGGCGTCGACGACTTGCTCGTAGTCCTCGGCCGTGGCCTTGCGCACCGCGGCAATCGGTTCGCCGTCGATGGGGCTGTAGCTGACGAGTTCCTCGCCGCTGGCTTCGACCGGTTCGGGGCCGATGCTGATGCCGGAGTTCACCTCTCGAATGTCCAGCGCCTTGAGGATGTCCGCTTTGCTGGGGCCGCTCATGGTTCACCCGCTCCTGTGGATCGACTGGTCGACGACTCGTTTGCGCCCGCCATTCAACGACGCACGGCCGCGCGGCGCAAGCGTGGTGCGGTCAATCTCCAGTTCGTGCGGGGGTACGACCGCGAGCGAAGCGTGCCGTCGGCGCGGGTTGCGCTGTTTCGCAGTCCCAAAGGTAGCGAGTGGCGCATCGACTCCCGGCCGGCACCGCCGGAACAGCCACAACTCAGATCCCCTAAAGAACGATCGAGCGTATAAATCGTCGGAGACGTTGACTCTTTGGCAAGGAGCGGGGCCGGGGCGGGGGAAGCTACACCTGTGGGTGCTGTTGATAAGGCGCCATTTCGGTCTACAACGCGTGATTTTTCCCCTCCCCAAGCCCACGGGCCTCGCCCGCGGGTCGCACGCGAATCACGGTTCGACGCACGGGCGAAGCGGGCGAAGCCCGTGGGCTTGTCGGCGAACTCGCCACCTTGTCCCGCGCCGGGAAGGTACACGTGTACCACCCACAGATGAGGGGCATTGTGAGATCGTGACCACAGTCATGGCTCGTAGCCGGATTCCAAAACCCGGCTGGCATGCGACGGCTTTGCAAGGCAACCTTGGACCCGCTCCTCTTCTTCATCTCCGGGCCGGTTTGGACGAAGCGAAAGTCACCGCCATGCATGTATCCCACCGTATTCAATCTCTGCCCGCATATGTCTTCGCTGCCATTGACGAGGCGCGTGACGCGCTGACGAAGCAAGGGATTGAGCCCATTGACTTCGGTGTTGGCGACCACACGCGTCCCTCGCCGGAGATTGCGCGAGAGCGCGTGAAGACCGCCGTCGACGAGTTCGCCACGGCCGGCTACCCCTCCTACGTCGGCTCGGGGGCGTACCGCGAAGCGTGCGCCGCCTGGATGCAACGCCGCTTCGGCGTCACGCTCGACCCGGCGACGGAGATCTGCTCGAGCATCGGTTCCAAGGAGGCGGTCTTTCACATGCCGCTCGCCTTTATTGACCCCGGCGACACGGTGCTTGTGCCGACGCCGGGGTATCCGCCGTATTCGCGCGGCACCCTCTTCGCCGGCGGCAAGACGCATTACCTGCCGTTGACGCCGGAAAAGGGCTGGCTGATCGACTTCGACGCCATCCCCAACGAGGTTGCGCAAGCCGCGAAAATGCTCTGGATCTGCTACCCGAACTCGCCGACCGGTGTGCAGGGCAACCGTGACTTTCTCGAGCAAGCGGTGCGCTTTTGCCGGGACCACGACATCCTGCTCGTCAGCGACGAAGCATACACGGAGATCTACTTCGACGAGGCAAACAAGTCGCACTCCGCGCTGGAGGTGGAGAAGAAAGGCGTGCTCGTCGTGCAGAGCATGTCAAAGCGCAGCATGATGACCGGCTGGCGCATCGGCTGGGTCTGCGGCGACCCGGAGGCCGTCGCCGTGTTCAAGAAGCTGAAGACGAACATTGACTCCGGCACGCCGGATTTCATCCAAGCCGGCGCCATTGCCGCGCTGGAGGACGAAACCCACGTCGCCGAGATGCGCACGGCGATCAAGCAGGCCCGCGACGTGCTCGCCGAGGGCCTCGTTGCCGCGGGCCTTCCGGATTGCCGGCCGGAGAGTACGCTGTATCTGTGGCAGCGGGTGCCGGACGGAATGAGCAGCGTCGACTTCGCCAAGAGGCTGCTACAGCCGGATCTCGCGCTCGTCTGCACCCCCGGCGAATGGATCAGCGACGCGACCGCCGAGGGCTACAACCCCGGCGCAACATACTGCCGCTTCGCCTTGGTCGCCACGCCGGAGCAAACGAAAGAAGCGGCGCGCCGCCTCGCGCAAGTTTCGCTGGTAGGCGGGTAAGCCTACAACGCGGGATTTGTGCCTCTCCCCCAAGCACGGGCTTCGCCCGTGGATCGAATCGTGATTGGCGTGCGATCCGCGGACGAAGCCCCTGGGCTTGGACGGGCGCGGAGGCCCGCCGTACGGATTCGTGCTTGGTCGAAGAATGTCTCTTCGTTCACAACTTCTTAAGCCGGCTCACACGTTTGGCCTTGGCGGGTGTCGCGGACGATGTAGCCCTTGACCTTCAGTTCGTCACGGATGCGGTCCGACTCGGCGAAATCACGGCGCTTGCGGGCCTCGGCGCGCTGCTGGAGCAGCTCTTGCACCTCTGCCGGCAGCTTCGCCTCCGCCTGCACCTCGAAGCTCAACCCAAGCATCGCCTCCATCTCTGCGAGGGCCGCCTGGGCCGCTTCGAGCACGCTCTTCGCAGGCGGGGTGGCTTCGTTCAGCGCGGCGTTGATCTGCGAGATCAGGTGGAAGGCCGCACCAATGGCGCCGCTGGTGTTGAAGTCCTCGGCCATCTCCGCGCGGTAACGCTCGCGGGCCGCGGCGAGTTCCGTGGCCAGCGGATGCTCGTGGGCGCCGTCGCTGCGCCCCTGTTCCATGGCGCGGTGTAGCCGGTTGCGCACCTCTTCCCAGCGGCCGAGCGACTTGCGCGCCTCGTCGAGCAGCGACCAGGAAAACGTCACCGGGCTGCGGTAGTGGGTGCGCAACAGGAAGAAACGCACCACCTGCCCCGAGTAGCCGCGCGCAAAGACCTCGCGCAGCTTCGGCACGTTCTTCAGCGACTTCGAGGCCTTGAAGCTGATGGCCTTGGCTTGCTCGTCAATCTCGAGGTGTACGTTCTGCTCGTTGAGCTCGTCGCGCAGCCGTTGCCACGTTTCCGTCTCGCCAGCTTTTAATGCGCCTTCGAGCCTCTGGACGACCTCCTGTTGCTCCTCGGTCAGCGGCGTCTCTTCCTTTGCAATGTTCAAAAAGGCGTTGTGCAACCAGTAGCGCACGAACGGCTCGCCCGTCGCCGCCTGGCTTTGCGCAATCTCGTTCTCGTGGTGCGGAAAAACCAGGTCCTCGCCGCCGGCGTGGATGTCGAAGGTGTTGCCGAGCAGTCCGGTGCTCATCGCCGAGCACTCAATGTGCCAGCCCGGCCGCCCAGGGCCCCAGGGCGACTCCCAGGCCGGCTCGTCGGGTGCCTTTTGCCCCTTCCACAGCGCGAAGTCCGCCGGGTGCTCCTTTTTCGCGGTGTGCTCGTCCTGCGTTCGCTGCGAGGCGCCGGCGCGCAGGTCGTCCGGGTTTTTGCCCGAGAGGCAGCCGTAGTGCGGAAACTTGCTGACGCGGTAGTAGACGTCACCGTCGCAGGTGTACGTCATGCCGCGCGCCTCGAGCGCCTGGATCATCTCTATGATCTGCGGCACGTACTCGGTCGCCTTCGGCGCGTGGTTCGCCGCCTTGACGCCGAGACGCTCGAGGTCCTCGAAGTAGGCCTGCGTGTATTTCTTGGCGACGCCGGCGGCGTCCGTGCCCTGTTCGCGGGCGCGCTCAATGATCTTGTCGTCGATGTCGGTGATGTTCTGCACGTAGGTAACGTCGTGGCCGAGCGTCTCCAGCGTGCGACGGACCATGTCGAAGACGACGAAGGGGCGCGCGTTGCCGATATGAAAGTAGTCGTAGACCGTCGGCCCGCACACATACATGCGCACCTTGCCGGGGGTCAGCGGCTCGAAGGTTTCCAGCCGATTGGTGAGCGTATTGCGGACCTTGAGGGTCGTCATGATGCGTGCGGGGCTGAAAGTCCGTCCGTACACGTGTTGCCGTGGGACGCCGAGAGCCGTGTGGTTTCGCGGAAAACGGCGCGACGGGCAGGGTAAACCCGCACAATCGGGAAATCCATACCCAGGCGGGAACGTTCGGGTCAGCGGCGAGCGGTAGGTGCTCCCTGCCCTCGGTACGATGTGAGCGGCAAGCGGACAATGGGTAGCCGCGACCCGATTCGATCCCTGTGCCATAGGCTCCGTGAGAGCCCTCAGAAACAGGCGCGCAATCCGCGAACAGCGAAACGCAACACCCGGCATGCTTCGTGCGGCCCACGAGCCCTTCGTGCTCGGGATCACCCGCGCGGAGTTCGCCGACGGTGCGTGCGCCGTTCCGTAGAGCGCGGCTATCCCCCACGCGGCTTGTCGAACGACGAGGAGGACCCATGACTCAGACTCCCCAGGAACCGACACCCTTTCGCGACTTCAAGCGCGGCGTCACCAGTGGACGCGCCCTGGTGATGATCGCGGTCATTGCGGTCGTTGTGCTGGTGATCATCATCGCCGTGGCCGGCGCGCGCGTCGGCGAGGCGCCGGAGTTCGCCATGGCGGCGCCGGCGGCCACGCCGTTCTTTGCCGAGCTTGGCTTGACCGACGACGTTGACGACTTCGGCGAGCAGGTCGCGCAGAGCCGGCTGGTGCGCGACGAGGAGCAGCAGGCCTTTGAGCAGTACATCGAGAGGCGCCTCGACGAGGTCGACGAAGAGGTGCCGTTGGCACGTCAGTGGCAGCACACGATGCGCCTCGCCCGGGATCCGGAGACGGTCCCCACACGGGTCGCGCTGGTCGTTTCGCGGGCGCAGATGCTCGCTGACGTCGAACCGGACGATCTCGTCTTGATCGCCGAGTTCGAGCGTCAAGAGGACGTCGAGCACGCCGCCACCGTCATCGACGCCGATGTCGTCATGACTCGAGAGATCGACGGGCGCCACCTCATGTTCGTCGGTGCGTGGGAGCAGGCGGTCGACGGCGTCATCGGGCGGCTACAAGCGGGCGAAGAGACCGGCACCCTCGCGGCGACCGACGAACTCGCCAACGTGCAGCAGATCAATCGCGGCCTCGGTCTCTTTCTCTACTACAACGTGCGCGACCCTTACGCGCGCTGGCTACAGGAGCAACAGGCCGCGCCGATCGCCGGGAATCCGGAGCGCGACGAAGAAGAGCTCGAGCGCGATGCGGCCCGAGTGATCGGCGAGGCGTTGCCGGCGGAGCGCCTCGGCGGGCTCGGCATCTGGGTCGGCGTGGAAGAGACGGAAATGCTCTTGTCGATCGAGGACAACCCGCTAGCCGAGGGTGAGACCGAGGGCGGCGAAGAGATTCTCGAATACCTGCCGCACGATACGTTCTACGTGACGAAGGTGTCCGCGGCGACCGACGAGCATCGCGCGATGCGCCGCTTCTTCCGCACGCACAAGTCGCACCTTGCCAACTTTGTCGACGCGTTGCGCCGGCAAGCGCGCGAAGAGATTCGCGACCTTCCGGAGTTGATCGACATCGAAGAGATCGGCACGCATCTCGAGCGTTTCGGCGACGTGCTGCAAGGCCACGTCGGCGGCGGCTTCTTCCGAATCGATCCGGACGTGCGCGAAGGGGTCGGCTCGGTGATGGCCGTGCTTGTCACCGACCCCGAGGAGGCGCGCGTGCGACTCTGGCAGGCAAAGGCCGAGCTCGACGTCGACGAGGAATGGTCGGCGCTCGAACTGAACATCGACGACGAAACCCACCCGGCGATCCACCTCGGCGACGAGGCCGGCATCGTCTTGTTCCGGGACAACGCGGCGATCTATCTCAACCGCGTCACCAGCGAGCAACCGTTCACCGAGCGGGACGTGATGACCTACCTACAACGGCTCGACGACGTCGGGACCGTTACCGACCACCCCGGCTGGGGCGAGGGAATGTCGCGCGGTGTTTCCTTTAGCCACACCGTGGTCAACGCGATCAACGTCGCGGGGCTCGTCGATCTGTTCGAGATCGAAATGGAGCGCGAAGAGTGGGAACTCGACCAGGTCGGCGGCAACCCTACCGGCATGCAGAACCCGCTGGCCGACACCTTCATCGGCACCTCGATGAACATGCGCAATAATGGGATGCACGGCTACGGCAGCATCGGCCTCGTCGACATGGCGGCGCTGATGGTGCTGACCGACTTCGCGCTCGAGCGGCAAGACATCGACATCGCCGAAGAGCTCGAGGAGCCGGCCGAGGAAGAAGAAGAGCCGGGCGTGGAGATCGACGAGCGCGAGATCGAGCGCTACCTCGATGCCTACTACCGCCAGGTACGCCTCGAAGACCGCGAGCCGGAGCTCGAGGAGTTCCTCGAGTTGCTGCACCAAAACTTGCGCGAGCAGGTCGAGCAGATCGAGCCGGAGCTGCGCGAAGAAGAAAACCGCCTGATCCTCACCGGGACCGACCCGAACACCGGCGAGGAGATGAACTACGAGGTGGAACTCGCCGATCGCGACCTCGACGCCCAGCCCGAAGCGGAGGAAGAGGACGTCGAGGACGACGCGGACGACCAGAACGACGAGAACGCGGACGAGTAAGCGGCGTCCGAACCGAACTCCACGGATCCCTCGCAATGTGCCACGGTTAGGCGAGGCGGCGTACAGGCCGTCTCGCCGCCGGGGACTCTACGCTCCCCGCGGGGAGCCCCTTGTCTCGGAGATAGGAGCGACCATGCATCAACAACGACCGCAGGGAATCCACCCGCAACCGCGCAGCGGGCGCTTGCTCGGCTTCGGCCTGCTCGCCACCGTCGGGGGCTTCGCCGTCGCTGGGCTGCTCTGGAGCGCCTTTGCTGCGCAACAGCTCGGCGGCCAGGGCGAGCCGACCTACCCGCAACTCGTTGCCGTCGAGCCGTTGCTCTACGGCGAGGTGCGCCTGCCCGATGCCGATCAGATCGACGAGGAGGTCTTTCATACCGACCTGCTCGAAGCGGACGAGCACGAGCGCTTTCGCCAATACATCGAAGAGCGCCGGCTCGACGAGCACACGCAAGCGCTCGGCGCCGAAGGGCGCCGCCTCGTGCAGACCGTCGTGCGCCTGCACAACGAGGAGCTCTTGCCCGAGCACGTCACGCTCACCACGCTCGCCCGCGACCCCGAGGCGAATCCGCAACACATCGAGGACGTGCAACTCGTCGCCATCCTTACCTACGAGGAGCGGGACGAGCGCAACCGCGCGGACGAGATCGTCGAAGGGGTCGAGACGCTGACCGTGAACTACGGCGAACAGGCGTTGCTGCTGATCGGCCGCGAGGATGCGGCGCTGCGCAACGTCGCGCAAACGCTCGCCGAGGAGCCCCGCGAATTGCCCGAGCGCTTCGAGCAGGCCTTCGAGTTGCATAGCGACGAAGTCGGCATCTTCGTCGTCGCCGACACGCACCGGCTCTGGCGCAGCTTCCTCGAGGAGATCGCCAAACAGGAGCCGCGCTATCTCGAACGGATCGGCCACGAAACGCGCCAGCGCCTCCATGAGGTGTTTACCGACCTCTTCCCGCCCGAGGGGCTCGGCAACTTCGCCTACTTCAAAGGAATGGAGAACTCCGAGTACCGCCTGCCGGTCGAGTCGGAGGTGCTCGACGAGTCGCACCTGATGGGCGAGGGCGGCGCGGAGCTAGCGAACTACCTGCCGGTCAACGCCGGCTACTTCTCGAAGCTCTCGCTGTTCAAGGGCCCGATCGAGCCGGATGCCGAGGAGCCGCTCTTTGAACACCTGCGCCGGCTCGTTCCGATGATCGACGAGATTGGCAAGCACCTCGGCGAAGAAGTCGACGTGGACCATGAAGCGCTTCGCCGGCACTTGCGTGCCCTCGCGCAGGTCTCCGAGGGCGACTTCGCCTTCGCGGCCTTCCCGACGTTCGCGCCGCTGCCTGAGGATTGCGTCGGCCTCACCTTCCTCTCTCACGTCACCGACGGCGAGGAAACCTACCAGCGGATGCTGCAGATGGTGGAGGAGCTTGGCATCGACGAGCGCATCACGACCGTCGAGATCAACGAGCGCCCGGCGACGATCCTCGAGATGGAGCACACCAACATGGTCTCCGTCTACGAAGACAACGTCGTCATCTGCCTCGCCGTGGCCAGCGAACCGCTCGAGCCGCGCGTCGTCGGACAGTACCTGGAAGGCATCGAGGAGAACTCGCTTGCCGGGCAGGACGCGCTCGATCAGATGATTCAGCAGCACAGCGTCTCCATCGAGCACACCTCGCTCACGGGGCTCAATCTGGCAAACATGATGGAGATCAGGCATCAACTCGAAATGATCGGACTGAAGATGCACCTGCGCGTCGCCGATGAGATGCCCGAGATGCCGGAGCAAGCCGGCGGCGGCGGGGCGATCGAGCCGGAGCGCGTGCGCATCGTCACCGATAGCCCGGACTACGAGAACCCACTCGCGCAGCGCTGGCTCGCCGACTCCGTCCACTTCGACGACGGACTTCACGGCTATGCGAACTACGGCCTGCGCGAGGGCTTCGCGCTGATGTTCCTCGGCGACTATGTCAGGCACCGCCACCGCACGCAGGCCTTCGAGGTGCTCGACCAGGACCGCCTGCGCAATGCGATGCAGCGCTTCGTCGAGTACAAGCGCGAACACGACGAAACCGAGCCGACGCAACACTGGGAAAACCAGCTCGTGCTGATGCTCGACCGCTGTAGCCAAGACGCGCTGCTGACGCTGCGCCCCACGCGGCTCGAGCGGGAACGCTTCGAGGCCGACGAAGAACTCGGCATCCCGGCCAAGGCCGAGGAGTTCGAGGATCACATGAAGGAGACCGGCGAGTTCACGATCCTCATCGTCGATCCGAATACGAACGAGCCGATCGAGATCACCGTTCCCATCGAGGACAACTAGCGAAACGTCTCGCTGGTCGAACGTGCTCGTGGCGATGAATAGAAGCGCCGCCACGGGCACCCCTCGAACCGTTACATGATCCGCAACCACCCCGAGCGTCACACGTCCGGGGTGGTATGCATTTGTCGCCGGCACCCCGTAAAGGCGAACTTCCGTCGCGAAAGGGAGTCGTAGCTGCGGCCGCTGCGCCCGAAATCGTTGTCGTTGTCGTTGATCGCGCCCGACCTCCTCCGCCTTGCCCGGCCTGCCCACCCCCCCGCCTTGAATGCGAAAAGGGGGGGACCGGATTGACGTGTCGCGCGCGCCCGCATAAACCAGGGCTGCCGGCCCTGGGCGATCCTCGGACACTCCGTCGGGGGCGACACGATCATGGGTTCGTTCACATCCTTCAAAGGGCCAAGCAAACGACGCTAGCGCGGACGCAGGCAGCTATCATGACGGCGAATCGGCATCACGACCAGGCGCACGAGTTCCCCTCGTCGGACTCCGGCGACGAGGCGCGCGCTCCCGTGTTGCCGCCGCGTAAGCTCTACTCCACCGGTGAGGTGATCGAGCACACGCGCTTGAGCCGGCAGACGCTGCACAACTACAAACGGCTCGGACTCATCCAGCCGGCTCGCTGGACCGAAGGCGGTCACTGCTACTACGACGAAGCGGTCTTCAAGCGGTTGCGCAAAATCAAGATGTACCAGCGATATCACTCGCTGCAGGAGATCCGTCGTTTGCTCGAAGCGGAGGAGGCGCACACGCCGGACGAATCCGCCGACGAGGGAGCGTTCGCCGAGGAGGAGGCGGACGCTACGCCGACTGCGTCGTCACAGCCGGGGGGGACGAGCACGGCGCCTGGCAGAGCGTCGGAGTTGGTGCTCGACGCACCGGATGCGAATTTGCCGGATGCGACTCAGTGGTCCGACAACCAGGAACGCGCCTCCCATCTCGCGCAGACGCTGCTGTACGCGCAGCGCTTTCCGGAAAAGCTCTACCGCATCGGCGATTTGATGCGACTCACCGGCTACTCGCGACAAACCCTGCACAACTACACCATCCAAGGCCTGTTGCAGGCCAAGGACCGCACCGCCAGCGGCCACCGCCTGTACGGCGCCGACGCCTTTACCGTGCTGCGCCTCATTGAGGTCTACAAGCGCCACCGCCGCTTCTCCGAAGTACAGTCGTTGATTGAGCAGTGGTACAAGACCCGCGGCGCCACCTGATTCGCAAGCAAACCCCGGGGCTTCGTGGCAAGCGCAGGGCGCAAGCCCTGCAAAACGACGCACAAGCCACGGGAGGTTGCCTCGCAGGGCTTGCGGCTTGCGCCCTGCGTTTATCCTGTACGGCTTTCGGCTCCCGCCCTGGCTACGCTCGGGAATGCGACGCGCAACGCGGGGATTTCTTCTGCCGAGACCCTTGCCATTTGCGTACAATCGCACTTCGGTCGTTCCTTTTCTCCGCCCGTTGATATGAAGCGTACACCCTCACCATCTCCGATTGGCAAGGCGCTCGCCGAGGCGGTTGCGCGGCTGCGCGAGGTTGCCGGCTCCACGGCGCGGATTGCGGTGATTGCGCCGGCGACGGTCAATGATGTGCTGGCGCGGCGCGAGTTGGCGCGGACGGAATCGTTCGTCGGCGTCGACTTCGTGACGCCGGAGATCCTGCACAGCCGGCTCGCTCGTGCGGTGCTGCGCCGGGAGGGGCTCGCAGCGGAGCCGCCGGCGTGGTTGCGTGCGACGCTGGCACGCCTGCTCACGCGCACGGACTACTCGCTGCCCGGCGGCTACGACGAGGTATTGCGTGATGCGGGATGGTTGCCGGCGCTCGTCGCCGCGGTACACATGCTCGAGTCGGACGGCTTGTCCGCGAGCGAGCTTGCCGGTTTGGCGCTCGACGACGACCTGCAGGAGCGCGTCGCGGCGTTGCAGCAATTGATGAGCGAGGTCGAGGCGGCGCGACAAGCCGAGGGGATTGCCTCGCGGCGTGACGTGGCACAGGCGGCGTGGCGGGCCATTGAGGAGCGGCGGACGGTACCGATGAACGCGCCGGCAGCGGCGATCCTGCTGGGGGATGCGCGGGTCAACCGGCTGGCGTTTCGCACGTTGCAGTCGTGGCTTGCCCAGCGGCACGTGCTGCGGCTTACCTTGCCGGCAGTGCGCAAGTTGCGCGACGAGCCGCAAGGACTCGCCGCGGCGGCGCCGGAGCATGCCGAGGAGCTTGCCGTACCCGAGGCGCAGCCGCAGTTTCGCTTCGTGCGCACGCCGGATCCGGTGCGCGAGTGCGCCGAGGCCGTCCGCGAGGTGCAAGCGGCCATCCTCGAAGGCACACCGATCGACCGCATCGCCATCATCATTCCCGACGCCGCCGACGCTCTCCCCCTCGGTGAGGCGCTGGAGCGCGCCGGCATCCCCGCAACGTGGCAAACCGGGCCACCGCTGCTCGGCACACCCGCGGCGCGCTTTCTGCTCATGATGCTCGACCTCGCGCTCGGCGAAGATTCCGTCGCCCACTGGTACGAGTTGCTGCGGCAACCGCCATTGCGCCTGATGGACCACGTCGGCGAGGGGGCCACGCAAGGCCGCGGCCGCTGGCGCACCATCCTCGCCCGCTGCGGCGCCTACCGCGGCACGCAAAACATTTTGCGCGCCTTGGAAAAGGTACGCGACGCGCAGCGTGGCGCGGAAGAAGGCGAGACAGCCGACGCGAAACAAACGACCGCGGTCGAGAACCTGCGCCGCGCCATCCACACGCTGCACGCGGACTTGCAGGCAATGGGGGAGGAGCCACAGCCGGTCGGTGCGTGGGCCGCGGCACTCTTGGACCGGCTGGTGCGCTGGTGGGGCCCGTTTCCGGATGCGCTTTCGCTGCGGCGGCTGCTGGAGGAGTGGGCCAGTTCGACGGCCGGGCCCGCGGTCACGCTTGCCGAGATGCGGGCGACACTGAGTGAGGCGCTGGAGAGCACGGAGTTCTTGCGCGGCACCCTCAACGACCCGAGCGTTCGCGTGCTCACGCCGATGCAAGCGCTCGGCGGTAGTTTCGAGGTCGTTCTCGCCTGCGGGCTTACGCAGGGCCGCTTCCCGGCCGAGCCCTCGGAGGATCCGATCCTCGCCGACGCCATGGTCGAGGCGCTGAATGCAAAGCACGGCGTCGCCCTGTTTCGCTCCGTCGACCGTGTGCCGCTGGAGGCGCGCCGCTTGGCCGCTGTGCGCAGCGCCGCAACCGGAAGGTTGTGGTTGAGTGTGCCGCGTGTGGAGATGCTCGAGGGGCGGCCACTGATTCCCGGCTCGCTGATCCTGGAGCTTGCCACACAGGTGGAGGGCAAGCGCGTCGGCCTTGCCGAGTTCGAGCAGCTTTGCGAGTCGCAGGGTCGCCGCAGCCGGCCGTGGCCGCACGACGCCGAACGCGCACTCGGCCTCGGCGAATACCGCTTGGCGCGGCTGCACAGCGCAGAGGTCGGCGCGCAACACGAGGCCCTGCTCGCGCTGGTGGCGCATACCTGGGGGCGGCGGCTCTTGGAGGCGCATCACGCCTGGGGCCGCTTGGCCCGTGGCGAGGCAACGCCCGAGTTGCGGCCATACGCCGGCTTCGTCGACCCGGCGGTGATGTCCTGCAAGGGGCTCGACGGCCACGCGCTCTCGCCGGAGGAGCTTGCGTCGCTCGTGCTGAACCCGGAGTCGTTCCTGCTCTACCGCATGCTCGGCGTGCGCCGACTGCGCAAGCTCTACGAAAGCTGGAGTCCGGACCCCGAATACTTCGTGCCGGAGCGGGTGCTCGCGCATGCCCAGCACCTGCTCGACGAGCGCCGCGACGACTTTGCACACCTCCTCGAGCAGGCCTTTCACGAGCACGTCGCCGAGATCACCGCGAACAGCGGCGAGGCAGACACGGACCTTGCGACGCGCTTGAACGAACTGGCACAGCGCCACATTGCCGCCCTCGCCGAGGCGCAACCCGTCGCCGCGCCCCTGCCGCAACTGAAAGAGGCGCCGTTGGACGACGAGTTGCCGTGGCAAATCACCGGGGCGGCCGGCCGCAAGCAAGGAGAGGTGCTGCAGTGGCTCAGCACGAAGCTGCCGGAGACACGCAAGCGAGAACCGGAGAAGGCGCTGGATCAAGGTACCGCCGACGTGGTCCTCGCCGCGGCCATTGAGGCGCTTGCACGGCGTAGCGAGGTCTTTCCGCAGTCGCTGCAGTGGCTCAACGCAACCGGCGACGTGGTTGAGACGCCCGCCGGGGCGATTCTGCAACGCGCCGCCGAGATGGTGCGCACGGCGACACAAGCGGCTACGCTCGGCTGGTATCCGCCGCAGCGCGTCGAGCCGGAAGAACTTGCACCGTGGCGCGAACCGGGAGAGGAGGCATGAGCAAGGCACGACCGATTGATCACGACCACCGCGAGCGTGCAATGACCGCGCTGGAGCACTCCATGGCACTCGCCGCAGGCGCCGGCTCCGGCAAGACCTCGGTGTTGACCGAACGCACGGTGAACCTCTTGGAGAACGGCGCCGAGCCTTCGCGCCTCGCGGTGATCACGTTTACCGAGAAGGCTGCCGGCGAATTGCAGACTCGGATCCGCGAATCGCTGGAGCTGCGCCACGTGCAAGCGAAGAGCGAGCCGGCGGCCGCTGCGCTTGCTACTCAACGGGAACGCTTCCACGCAATCACCATCTCAACCATTCACTCCTTTTGCCGGGAGTTGTTGAAGCTGGAGCCGCTCGCGTCGCGCTGGGCGCCGGGCACGGAGATCCTCGAGTTCGACGACCGCAGCGTGCGCAACGACGCGGTTAAAGGGTGGCAGCGCAGGATCCACGAGCAAGACTCGCGCCTCGGCTTGCTGTTCGACGCGCTGTTGAGCCGCTTTGCCCGCAACAACGCCATTGATGACTTGCTGCTCAACCGCGACCTGGAGCCGGTCGTCGCCGACGCCGAGATTGACTGGGACGCGGCCCGCGACGAGTTGCACGAGGTTTGCGGGCGAGTGCGCGAGGCAATGGACGCGTGCAAGACGCCCGAGACGTGCAAGGCGATCCAGAACAACCTCGGCTTGATCCAGCACCTCGACGCCTGCCTTGCGCAAGAGGAAACCGGCGTGCTCGCGCTGTTGCTCGACTGCCCGAGCGCGAGTCGCAGTGGCGGCCGCAAGGGGGACTGGGAAAGCGAAGCGGCGCTTGAGCAGTTTCGCAACGCCTTGGCGGCACCCGCCGAGTGGCGCACGCGTTGGCTGACCTTTGCGCACCGCGCGCTGATCCGGACGTTGCGGGAACAGGTCGTCGAGCCAATCCTTGCCTCGCGGCGCGAACGCGGCCTCGCCGACTTCAACGACTTGCTGTTCCGCACCCGCCAGTTGCTGCAGCACGGCGAGGTACGAGCCCGGCTCGCGGCCCGCTTCGATCATATCCTCATTGACGAGGTCCAGGATACCGACCCCATTCAGGCCGAGGTGGCGCTGCTGCTTTCGCGGCCAAGTTCGCACACCGGCCCCTGGACGGCGGCACCGCCCGAGCCCGGCTCGCTGTTTGCCGTGGGGGATCCGAAGCAGTCGATCTACCGTTTTCGTCGCGCCGACGTCGAGGTCTGGGAAGAGTTGCAAACGGTGATCGAGCTCGACGGCGAGCGCCGCCAACTCCGGCAGAACTTCCGCTCCGTGCCGGGCATTGTCGGCTGGGTCAACCACACCTTTGCCGACATGCCGGGCAACGAGCCCCAGGCCGCTCACCGCCCCGCCGGCACACTCGAACCGGTGGTACTGCTCGAGCCCGCCGAGGGAGCGGACGAGAAGAGCGTGCCCATTGAGGCGCAGATTGACGCCGCGCTGCGGCACCTTTTCGAGTTGCGCGCCCGCCACGCGGAGATTGTCGACCCAAAAACGAAGGAGCCGCGACCGCTCGAGTGGGGGGATGTGATGGTGCTTGTGCCGCGCTGGAAGCACGCCGACGTGATTGCCCGCGCCTTTCAGCGAGCCGGCGTCGAGGCACAGGTCGAAGGGGGCGGCGGCTTCTTTCGCGACGAGGCCGTACAAGCGTGCATCCACGCGTTGCGTGCGCTCGACGAGCCGGGGGATCTCGAAGCGGTCGTTGCCGTGTTGCGCAGCATGTTCGGCCTGACGCTCGAGGATCTCGCGAAGCACATCGCCGCCGGCGGCACGCTCTACTACTTGATGCCCAGCAGCGAACAGCCGGCCACGCCGGTGCGCGACGCGCTGGAGGCACTGCGCCGCTGCCGGCCGTTCAAGCCGTTGCCGTGGGTGGCGACCTTGGAGCGTTTGCTCGAGGCGAGTCGCTGCGTCGAAGTGTGGTCGCTCCTTGCCGACGGCCCGCAACGCCTTGCCAACCTCGACAAGCTGCGCATGCTGCTGCACAAGGTGGAGAGCGAGAGCCGCTCGCCGTCGCACGCCATCAAGCTGTTGCTCGACGTGGAGAAGCGCGACGAGGAAGAAGACCTTAGCCGGCTCGACCCGGAGAGCAACGCCGTGCGAGTCACCACGGTGTTCAAAGCGAAGGGGCTTGAAGCGCCGCTGGTCGTGCTGCTCGACATGGACCGTGGCAACCAGTCGCCACGCACCGTGATTGAGCGCCGCGGCGGCAGCAACACGGTCGCGATCAAAGTCGGTCCGTTCTTGCCGCCCAACTGGGAGGCCGCCTGCGAGGAGGAAAAGGCCGAGCTGCACGCGGAGCGTCACCGCTGGATGTACGTGGCCTGCACGCGGCCGCGCGACCAACTGGTCGTCGTGCGCTGCGGCGAGGTCGAAAAGAATCTGCTGGCGTTCATCCAAACGGGGCTGCCCGAGCCGGGCGCGGAGCACGACTCCTCGCACGAGTTTGCGTCGGATGCGGTGGTGCAGGTGCGCCACGCCGCGCAGTTGCCGGAGGTGGCGCTGCGCGACGAGACGTTCACCTGTGGGGAGGACAGCGTCGCTGCGCAGCTTGCCGTGCCGCCGCCGGGCAACGACGCCGCCGCCGCCTCAGCCGACGCGACACGCGCCACGCGCCTCAAGCAACAGCTTGCCGCCTCGCGCCGCGCCTGCCCACGCGCCATCAACGCCGGCCGCATTGCGCAAGCGCTGCACGACGGCCCCGCGACCGGCACCGGTGTCGGTGCCATTGGCGGCAAGATTGTCCATCACGTGATGGAAGAACTCGACCTCGCCGCGCCGCAGGAACAACTCCTCGACGAGGCCCCGCTCCTCGTGCGCGCCCACGCCGCCGAAGCCGGCACCTCCGCCGAGTTGACCGAGCGCTGCATCAAGGT
>SKZP01000587.1 GCA_007127275.1 Planctomycetota bacterium | reverse complement strand
GACGCAAAGATCACGCACGGTATGGCGCGCGCCGGGATTCCGGCATTGCGCATTGCGTTGGGCGCGGTCTTCGTCTGGTTCGGCGCGTTGAAGCTCGTCCCTGGATTGAGCCCGGCGGAGTCGCTTGTGCACGAAACGGTTTGGTTTTTGCCCGGGGAGGTGTTCCTGCCGGTGCTCGGGGTGTGGGAGATCTTGATTGGCCTCGGCTTTCTGAGTGGCTGGTTTCTGCGACTCGCCATCTTGCTGTTGTTCGTGCAGATGCCGGGAACGCTTGCGCCGATTGTGCTCGTTCCGGAGCGTGTCTTTGTGAGCTTTCCGTATGCGCTCACCCTCGAGGGGCAATACATTGTGAAGAACTTCGTGCTGATTGCCGCGGCGCTCGTCGTCGGGGCGACGGTGCGCGGCGGCCGCCTTTTGGAGGAGCTGCCGCCGCAGGAAGAGCCTGCTGGCAAGACGAAGCGGAAGGAGGCGTGACGGCGCTGGTTTCCCAGAAGGCGTTTGAAGCCCACGGGCTCGTTAATGCTTTTCCTCGCAGGGCTTGCGCCCTGCGCTCGCCACAGAACGGAAGCCTTAACGGCATTCGGGCCTGCGCCCTGCGCTCGCCGCTGAACGGCATTCAGGGGGAAGCACGTGGGCTTTGAATTGCGGAGTATTACCGCGAGCGGTTACGCCGGAGCACGTACTGCGGCATCACGAGTGCTTGCGTAGGACCCACGGGCCCCACCACGGGCCGCAGCCCGTGGGCTTGTCGGCGCTTGCGTGTGCACTGCTGCTTGATACCCCTGCAGCGCGAGCCTACCGGGAAACGGACATCACCGGACGGAAGCCGACGGTGTAATGTCGCACCTCCGGGGCGAGCCGCCAGCGGAAGTCGCAGCGGCAAGCCGCGAGCGGATAATGGAAGCTTCCGCCGCGCACAACGTACAAAGGCGGCCCCTCACCGCTGGCCACGCGAGGAGCGCCGTCGCTGGGCAGGCCCTCGTAGTCGGGGTGCCACGCGTCGGCGCACCACTCCCAGACGTTGCCGGCCATGTCGAACAATCCGTAGGCGTTCGGCCCTGCCGGCGCACTCGCCACGGCATGCAGGCAACCGGCGCTGTTCTCTTTCGACCAGGCGAACCGCTCTGCCTCGCTCTCCTCGCTTCCCCAGAAATACGGCACCTCGTTTGCCACGCCGCCCCGGCAAGCGAGCTCCCACTCCGCCTCGCTCGGCAGCCTTAGTCCCAGCGAGCCGAGAAACGCCCTTGCGTCGTTCCAGCTCACCCCTTCCATGGGCAGCCGCCGGTGGCCGCCGCGCATGCGCGTGAAGTGGCGCTTGTCGCTGATCCGCTTGATCCGCTTCTTGGTGCGCATCTGATCCCACACGCCTTGCGTCACCGGCGTGCGCCCCATCAGAAACGGCGCGAGCGTCACCTTGCGCAGCGGGCGTCCAACCTGTGCCGGCGTGGCCACGTCGCACGTGCCGGGCGGCGGCTCGTAGCCGACCTGGTAGGTGCCCCCGGGAAGCAGCACGAACTCGACGGCCGGGTCGCGCCGCGTCACGGGAATGTCGAGGGCGGCGGCAATCCGCTCGTGGCGGTACACGGGGAGCGTGTGGCCCTGGCCTCCACAGGTAAAGGATTGCATGGCCAGGAGCGTAAAGCCCTCAATGCGCGGCAATGCCGGGGTAGAGCGGAGGTTGGAGCCCGCGTCGCCGAGTGGCGTGATCAACACCTCGTTGCCGCGGGCTTGCTCCACGACAACGCCGAGCTCGTGCGCGTACTTGGTCAGAAAGTCGGAGAAGCGTTTGACGCCGAAGCGCTTCTCGTTGAAGGTCGAGTGAACCTTGAGCAGCGCCTGTTTGAGCGTCCCGGCATTGATCTCCCGGGAGCCGGCCGACTGAAGGTTCGCGAGTGCGGCGGTGAATGCTTCGCGCAAATCAAGGGGGAGCACGTACTGGGCGGGTACCTCCGTGTGCGTCCTGCCGTTTTCGTGTGCGACTCGGTTGATGTCTCCGTGGGCGGCCGTGCGGATGTGGCTTTCGGTGGAACTCCCGTTGCCGCCTGCGAATTCATGGGTGTGGCCGTTGTTGCTTTCCGGGTTGCGCAGTGCGTCGTAGACCTCGGTGGCCAGCGGGCTTGTCGGACTCGCCTGGTCCACGCCAATGCCGAGGCTCTCGAGGTAGATGTAGATGTCGCATGCTTTGACGAGGAACTCGCTGGTCGACTGCTGGCGGCCAAGACCAATCACCCGGCGGCCGCGTTCCCGCAGACGCAGTGCCACCGGCGCGAGATCCCCGTCGCCGGTAACGAGCACGAACGTGTCAATCTCGGGTGCGAGGTGCAGGTCATCAATGGCATCCACGGCCAGGGCAATGTCGACGCCGTTCTTGCGGCGCTTGCCGCCCGTTGGCAGGTGCACCGGTTGGAGGTGGTAGCGGCTTGAGCCGGTCAACGCCTTGCCGAGCCGTTCCCAGTCGCCGTAGGCGCGCAGCGACTGTACGTGGCCGAACCGTTCGAGATACTCGCACATGCGCGTCAGCGTCGGGCCGCTCAGGCAGGCAAAGGCGTTGTCCGCATCAATCAGGATGGCCATGCGGGAGGTGCGTGGCGCATGGGAGGTCTGCGAGGCGGAAACGGTGGAGGTGTCAGCGGGGTCGGACGCCGAGGGGGGCGCGGAGTGGGAGGCAGACGACGTGACCACGCGGCCTCCCTTGGCCGCCAGCGCCTCGTTGTCACGTGGCTCACGCTGCATGGGGAGTCGCCACCTCGCACGAATGCAAAGAACATTCACCGACCGTTCGCGTCAGGGTACACCCGGACATTGACTGGAACAACCCGGGGGCCTACGTTCGAGTGCAGCAGCCTTCTGTTGTAGAGAGAAAGTTGACGGACTTGCGTTCGTTCTGGCCGCCGCGCTCGCCTCAACGGTCTCGCTGGCGTTGTATGACGGCGCGCATTCACGCAGCGAACGGGTGGCTCGCCGACGGTTCCTGACTGGTTCGCTTCGCATGGGCCGCCCTACGCACCCGGATTTGGGGGCAACCTTTGACTTTGCCGCGACAGCACCACGCCGGTGAGTGAACGCGCGAACCACGCGCCGCTGCTCCTGAGATCACTTATTCGTGGATGCGGATACGTACGGTAGACGCTGCTTCTCGGTCCAACAAAAGCCGGCTGCATCCCGGGGTACAGAATCCGCCCTGTCCAGGCAAACGTGGCGCTGGTGCCTTGCTGTCTTGCACGAAGGTGTGAGTGGAAGATCAACGTCCGTCGCCGGACAGTGCCTACACAATCCCCGCAGTCCGAGCCAAATCCGAGACTCGCAAGCCACGCTTATCATGCCACCGACTGTGCGGCGCCGCGGCTACGGCCTTGCGGACCGTGAATTTCTCCGTTGCATGGAAGCGTTTACGTAGTTCAAGGTGCGTTCGAGTTTTCGTCGTGCCGTACCTCCACCTGATGCGAAAGGGGTTTCATGAGTTCCAAACGCGTTCACTTTGACAACGGCCGCGGCGAGAGGCTCGCGGCGCGGCTGGACGTGCCCGTCGACGAGACGCCGCTTGCCTTTGCACTGTTTGCGCACTGCTTTACCTGCTCGAAGGATTTCAAGGCGGTCGCGAACATTGCCCGCGCCTTGAATCAGGCTCGCATTGGCGTGTTGCGCTTCGACTTCACCGGGCTCGGCCAAAGCGAGGGGGAGTTTGCCGAGCAAACGTTTTCGCGCAATCTCGACGACCTCGTTGCCGCGGCCGACTACCTCGCAACCTACCAGCAAGCGCCGGCCATTCTGATTGGCCACTCGCTCGGCGGCGCGGCCGTGCTTCACGCGGCGCGGCGCATTGCCTCCGCCCAGGCCGTCGTCACCCTGGCCGCCCCCTCGAGTCCTGAACACGTGACGAACCTGCTCGGCGAGGATGGCATTCGCACGCTCGAACAAGACGGCGCGGCCGAGATTTCCATTGGCGGTCGGCCGTTCATGCTCAGGCGCGAGTTCGTCGAGGATCTGCGTGCGCAAGCCGCCGAGGAGGCCATTCGCGAGATGCGCAAGCCGTTGCTCGTCTTGCACTCGCCGCGGGACCGCATTGTCGACATTGAACATGCCCGGCGCATCTTCGAGGCCGCGAAGCACCCCAAGAGCTTCGTCTCGCTCGACCAGGCCGACCACCTGCTCAGTGAGCCTGCGGACAGCCGCTACGCCGGCCAGATCATTGCCGCCTGGTCGGCACGCTACCTGGATGCGGAAACGCTAGCACAAGCCAAGCGCCAGGACGCCGCGCAAAAGCGCACCGTTGCGCAAACGGACGCCGAGGCGGGCATGTACACGAACGTGCTGGCGGGCGGCTACGCGCTTGTCGTCGACGAACCGGCGTCGCACGGCGGTACCGACCTCGGCCCGACCCCGTATGAACTGCTGGCCGCCGCCCTGGCGAGCTGTACGACCATCACGCTGCAGCTGTATGCGCGGCGCAAGAAGTGGCCTTTGAATTCGGTGATTGCCCGCGTCTCGCACGACAAGGTCCACGCAGAGGATTGCGAGCACTGCGAAACCGCCGAGGGCAAGATTGACGTGTTCGAGCGACGCCTGGAGCTGCAGGGCAACGAGTTGAGCGACGAGCAGCGCGAGCGCCTCCTCGAGATTGCGAACAAGTGCCCCGTGCACCGCACCCTGGAAAGCGAGATTCGCGTCACCACCGAACTCGAGTAAGCCGGCGGATCCCCGCTTGATGTTCACCGCCAAGCGCCTGCCCATCCCGGACACACCTACCCTCTGTCGCCTTAGCGGACGAACCGGCGAACGACGTCTGGGCGTTGACGTCCCAACCTTTCTGGTTGGGATTTGCCGGCGGCCGCTGGGTTGCACCGTGAAAGGCGCAGCCGCAGAGGGCGCCGCTTTCGCAGCGCGGCAACGTTCGGACGCAATTCACTGGCCGCTTCGAAACGGCGAGCGAAGAGACCGTTCTCTTCGCTCGCCGTCGACGTTCCG
>SKZP01000238.1 GCA_007127275.1 Planctomycetota bacterium | reverse complement strand
GCCTCGCAGGGCTGACGCCCTGCGCTCGCCTCAGAGTTTTCGGGCGACCCCGCGTGTGCAGCGGCATCACAAAAGGTTCAAGGCGACCCACCAACGAAGTCCACGAGGTCCCTGGACACTGCGTGCGACTCACGGACCGCAGCGAGGGCTTATCACGTATCTCGCATGCAAGACGGTTCTTACTCAAACACCGCGCGCGGCAGGCCGCCGGGACTAAAATGCTCGAGCGAGAAGCCGAAGAAAGCAGATTCGCTACCACCGTCCGGCGTTACCACAGTGAAACCGTCGGTCGCTCGCGGGTCCCAATCAAACGTCTCTTGCGGCAAACCGTCGGCTCCGCAGCACTCGGGCGCGTTGTCGAAACGGAGACGGTCGGAGACGAGGTCGCACGGGTGCGCCTGTTGCTGCTCGTCGTTCCCCGACTCCGCGGGCCGCTCCTGTTGCACCCGGCGTAACTGTCGAATTACGGAGCCGCTGAGCGCAGTTCGACGTACCGCACCGTCCTTCTCGTCGGCGCCGGCGACGTCGGTTGCCGAATGTTCCTCGGCTTGCTCCACGTTTTCTGTCTGCGTCTCCGTAGCCGCCTGGCACGAAACCGCGGCCGAGAAGACGAGCACGGCGACCAAACCGCAGAGAGAAAGTTTGAAGTGTGCACTCATCGGAAGCCAAGGGGAAGACGCGAAGAGAAGGGAGCCGCAAACCACTCCGACACACGACTTATACTCCAGGAAGGTCCGCCGAGCAACCTGATCCTACGGGTACCGTGCATCCCGTAGTTGGGGAATTGTAGATTCTACAAGCCCACAGGCCGCGGCCCGTAGAGTGCGCGTCACCGAGTACAGGAACCCACGGGGTTCGGGGCTACATGATTGCGTCTTGGTCCGCAGCCTACTGGTCGTCGGCGTTGTCGTCGTCGCCGCCGTCAATGGCGGTAGCGAGCGCGAGCGGACCGTCTTCTCGGTCTTCGCTTTCGAGGACGCCGCGCAGGGCGTCGTCGAGGCGGCGCAGGCCGGTGCGCAGCACGGGGTCGTCGCTGTCGGCGAAGAGCGTGTTCACGACGTTGCGGTCGTAGAAGTCGAAGGCGCTGTGGTAGGAGGGCTGGGCGACGGAGAGGTACATCTCCAGCGCCTGGATCCGCTCTTCCTGCGTGCCGGCACGAATGAGGTAGGTCCACTCCCGCTTGTAACGCGTGTGGACGAGGTTGGAGATGGCGCCGGTGATGCCGCGAATGGCGCCGGTGTGCGTGGGCCGCTCGGTAACGAGGGTCACCTCCAATTCGCGCAGGCGGTCGAAGTCGTCGTCGTCGAACAGCAGCGGAAAGTCCGCGCAGAGGTTCGCAAGCTGCAGCGCCCAGACGTTGGCGACCCACTCGTCCTCGTGCGTCACCCCCTGAAAGCAGCGCTCCTTGATGCGTCGCTTGCGCTCGCGGACGTCGGCAATCCCTTCGAGTTCAATCAACTCGCGCACCACGTTCAGTTGCTCGTCGCGCCGCTCGGATTCAACGGCGAAGTTGGTGACGACGTGGTAGGAGCCGCGGACGTTCCAGCGCCTGAGCGCAAAGACCTGCTCGCCGTCCATGTCGGAAAAGAACCCTTTTTCGGGTGTATACAGGCTGGCGACGCTTGGAATGGCGTTGCGGTCGCGTTCGCGGTCGTCAATGCGGATTCCCTCGGGCTTGAGCACTTGCAGAACGGCAATGTCGGCGAGTTCGAAAACCGGATGCGAGGAGTGGATGCCGGTGAGCGCGCCGAGCAGCACGACGTCGGCCTGTGCGAGGGTCGAGCGACCGAAGCGGGTGATGTAGCCGCCGTCGCGAGGCGTGGGCCGCTGCTCAATGGCGACGTAGCGCTCCAGTTGCCACGACGGCACGAGGCCGAGCCGGCTCGGGTCGTCCTCCGCGCCAGCATTTCCTCCGGAGGCCCCGCCGTTGTTCGACGTGCCGCAGCCGAGCAGTGCCGCCGCGACCAGGACGCCCATGGCGGCGGACACGAGCCACCGGTTGGATTCACAGCGATGAATACACATCGGAGCAACGCATTCGGGGAGTACGTGTCGCCGCGGTAGTCTACCGTGCCGGCGCCGCGCTTGTCGAACCGGCTTTCGTGATCTCGGCGAGCATCTCCAATTTGTGGAACCGCCTACGCATTGGGGTCCGTAATTTCACGGCCACGGGCCGCGGTCCCACGCGTTGACGGATTCGACCCACGGGCCGCAGCCCGTGGGCTTGGTAGAACTACGAATCCGAATTGCAGAGGGGATTAGGTGTCGTCCTCCAGGCGTTCGAGCGCACCGAGCGGCACGTAAAACTTGGTGTAGGTTTGCCCGTCGGAAAACGGCATGCCGTTGGGGTCCGGCACGAGCACCGTGGCCCGCTTGACCACGCGGTTGACAATGCCCTCGTAGGGTTTGCCTTGGAAGGTGAAGCGTACCCGGCAACCGGGGGTGAGACCAAAGGCGACGTGCGCCCGCTCCCAACTAGAAACCAGTTGGTGCTTGTGGCTTTCGTGGCCGAACAACCGGCGCGCGGCCTCTTGGAACGGGGGCTTGTGGCACGCCGAGGTACCGTAACACAGGAACTCGGCGACGTGCATCGCTTCGTGCTCGACGACGGCCAGCGCCGCGGTCAGTCGGTCCTCGCAGCGCACCCCGTTGACGTTGATTTCCCGCTCGCCGGTTGGCTCGTCGTCGCGAAAGGAGCGGAACAGCGGCGTCACTGCCAAACGGACCTCGATGTGCCACGCTCCGCCGTGGCGAGGCTTGCCGACGACCGTCTTTCCACCGGCGCTCGTCATCCGCGAGGAGGCGCAGGCGGCAAGAACCGCCCCCCGCTCGGCGATGCAGGCGTGCAGTCCCTTGGCGAAACAGGCTTCGTCGACGGCGGCGAGCATCCGTGCAACATCTCGGTTGGCAATCTCGTCGAAGTTGTGCCGCTTGAGGGTCGGCGACTCGGCGAGGACACGCTCGGCCATGCGCGCCCGTTGCCGTTGGGCCTCGTCCGGTGCGACCTGTCCGGATTCCACGAGGGTGCGCAACGCGGTGTGCGCCTTGCCATTGAACATTGGAAACGGGCTTGCCGAGGCATCTCGTCGCTGCCGACGAGTGGCACTCTTTCGCTTCTGCGCCCCCACCGCGCGCCTCCTTGTCCAAAGTAGCTCCGAGCGGGATGAACGTCCAAGTCTGCAGCTTGTTATGCCACGCGTGGACGCGGTTGTGAATCTGGCAGACCCCGCAGGGGGCAGCCGGCCTTTGCTGGTGCTTTGCGCTCGCCTTGTTACGTCAAAGCTTAACGGCATTCGGGCTTCGCCCGTGGGTTGCACGCCAATCACGGTTCGACCCACGGGCGATGCCCGTGGGCTTGCGGGCATAAATCCCCCGTGTGGCCTTGAGGCCCGTCAAGAGTGATCTTGGTTCTAGCGCAGCAGCGGGGAGTTGTTCCTTCGGGAGCGAGCCCTTATCCGTTTCGCTCCACGGGACTTCCGGACGCGAGTCGCAGGTAGATGCCGAGCATCTGCTCGGCAATGGAAGGCCACTCGAAGTGGTCGCGGATGTACTGGCGCCCACGCTGGCCCATGGCGTGGCGCTCAGCGTCGCTTGCCCTGGTGGCCTCACGCAGGGCCTCGTCGAGCGCGGCCTCCTCGCGGGGGATCCACCAGCCGAGGTTGTGCTCCCGTATGGCCGCCCACGGCGCCTCTTGCGTCGTGATCACCGGCACGCCGGCGGCAAGCGCCTCGGCAATGACAAGCCCGAAATTCTCGCCGTGGGTGGGTAGCACGAACAGATCCGCCTGCCGGTACAGGCGCCATTTTTCCGCGTCGTCGACCGCGCCGTAAAAACGGACGGTGTCCGAGAGTCCGTGGGTGCTCACGTAGGCTTGGTACTCGGCAAGTTTGCCGAGCTCATCCGAGCCCACGACGAGCAGGCGCCAGCCCGGTGGGCGAAGTCGCTGCCAGGCGGCGAGCACATCCGCGAGCCCTTTCTGCGGGTGAATCCGCGACAGGAACAGGGCCGTGCGCGGCGCATTCGTGTCTCGAAGGTGCATCCGCGTCGCGTCCCCGTCGAGTTCGTCGTCAAGCGACGCCGGTGGTGCGACGCCGTTGGGTACCACGACCACGGGCGGGGCATGGCCGCGCAATAGGCGCCTCGCCTCGTCGACCTCCTTCGGCGCCGTGGCGTGTACCGCGGCCGCGCGGCGCAGGTCGCGCCGCTGATACAGCCACAGCGCGAGTCGCTTCTTCCACCCCTTTTGTCGCAACGCAAACGAAGCGAGCATGCCGCGAGGCGAGACGAGGTACGGAATGCCGTCGCGGTGCGCCCAGCGGGCGAAGTGGTGAATCAGCGGCGTCCACAGGTGCTGCACGTGCACGACGGGACGCGTCCCGGGCTCGACGGAGGCGTCGCGCCACGCGGTGTACGCCCGGCGTGCTTCGCCGAGCCCGGCCAGGGGGAGGAATCCGGGCACGCGGGTAAGCTGCCGCACCCTTTTCTTGAGTGCGGGGGATACGGCGACGGCATTCGGCGAAGGGCCGCACAGCAAGGTCAGCTCCACGCCTTGGGCAAGAATGGCCTCGGCAAGTCCGGGGACCGAGCGCGCCGGGCCGCCGGCCTCGCCGGATAACGTGTCGAGCACGTAAAGGAGCCGCAGGGAGTTGCGCTGGGGTGGCATGGCGCTCCGGGGCATTGCACGCACAGACGCATGATTGCTGGCGACGGCGCTGCGAGTATATCAACGCCCTCAATGCGAGAACCGCTCGGCGCAGCCGCGTCGACGAGTTATAGTCGGCGCAAGCCGGGAACGACTCAAGCTCGCACGTTGCCCGCAACGGAACGAAACTCGGACCCGACGGAGGCGGAGGATGAACGAAGCGAATCCCGAGCAAGACCCGGCCGTCTCGACGACGCCAAAAGCGCCCTCGTCGCCGGAGGGGTCGAATCCGCCAGGGGGCGGGGCGGGGCCGAGCGACGACGAGTC
>SKZP01000065.1 GCA_007127275.1 Planctomycetota bacterium | reverse complement strand
CTCGAGTTCGACGCGAACCCGCGTCACCGTCAGATCCTGCTCGACGCCATCCGTGCCATGTCCGAGCCGCGGCTGACCGCTTTGAGCACGCAACTCGATCACTTCTGCCCTGCACTGATTGCTCGCATCAACGACCAGGATTCCCCCCTACCGGCGGACGCCGCCGCACAGGCGCAAGCAACGTTGCGAGCCATCACCGAGTACCGTGGCGCGTCGACGCCGTCGCACTGGCGGGATTGGTGGCAGCGCAAGATGGCCGAGCTCTCGAGCCTCGAGCGGGTCGAAGTCGTCGTTCAAAACGTCCGCCGACACCGCGCCGCCTTGGAACGGGAGGTGTCCGTGTTGCGCGTCGCCGAGCAGCAGCGAACCGTCGAGGAGAATGCCGACAATTTCGAGGAGTTGTTGCGGTTTGTGGGTCTCGACCGTCACCCCGACGTCATGCGCATCGCCCTTGAGCATCTGCAAGAGTGGCTTCAGGCGCGCAGCGCCAACAGCGAGCAAACGGCAGCCCTGATGGGTCGGCTCGAGCGGTGCTTCGCAAGCCCCGTCTCCGACGTGCGTGCCGCGCTTTCCCACACCGCAATACTGCTCGGCGCCGACGGCGAAGAACTCGTTGCCGAGCACGCGCCGCGAGAGACCGCCCCCTCGACGAAGGCGGCGATGATTGCGCTGCTTGCGCGCCACGGTAGCGAGTCCGACTCCTTGCGCATTGTGCTCGAAGTGCTTGAGCGCCGCGAGGAGATGGCCGCGCCGGTCGTGCTCGCGGCAATCCGCAATGTGCCGCGGTGGGAGTCGTTCGACGACGAATTGGAAGCGCAGACCGTCGAGACGCTCGTCGCGTTCGCCGAGCAGCTTTCTCCCAGGCGCGACCGCAGCCTCGCCGTCGAGTTGCACAACGCGCTCAACGAACTCGGCCAGCGCCTCGACATCACCAATGTGGTGCGCGTTTTGCTTCATTCGCCCGCCGACTCCGGCACGGGTGCGATGAGCTTGCAATTGCAGTTGGCAGTTGTGCGCCATGCGCTGACGGGTCCGAGCCAGGAGCGCCTCGCGGCGTGGCTGCGCACCTACGAGCGGGAGGCGCACTATTTCTTTCACGTGTTGTTCCGCGCCGAGCTTTCGCGCTTCGAATTGCTGCGCAGCCTCGAGATCCTCGCCGAATTGGAGGATCCCTTTCTCGACCTTGAGCAAGCGAACGCCGGCGCCGCAGAGGCGAGCGACAACAACGGCGCGAGTAGTGACACGCCGGCCACGCTCTACATGGCCATTGCGCGCCATTTCCGCGACCGGGAAAACAGCGAGGCGGTGCGCGACGCCATCGCCGCGACCTTCCGCGCATTCGCAATGAGCGAGATGGAGCGCCACGAAGGGACAGGGGAGCCGCCATTGCGAGTTCCCCGCCGGATGATGGAACTCGAGCTCGCCTCCCTGGCTCGCAGCGACACGCTGCCGGCTTTGCGCCGCGTGCATGAGGACGTGGCAGCGGAGCATGACGACGTGTTCGAACGGCTGGACGCCCGACTGGGCATTCGCATGGTAACCGCCTTGAGCGAAGCGATGCCGAAGTATGCGCGGCTGGTTCGCAACGACGCAATCCCCGAGGCCGTACAACGCAAAGACCTCTCGTTTGCGCTTGCGCCGGGCACCCCCCAGCAGGTGGAGTTTCGTCACGTCGTTTTGCCGCGGCTCGTACTTGCGCTGCATGAGCAAGGGGGGAGCGTGCCGGCGGATCATGTTTGGCAACACCTTACCTCGGAGCTCACCCAGCATCTAAGCGCTGGCGAAGTGCCGGAGGCCGCGCAGCACGTATTGCGTGCCGCACGGGCCATGTACGAGCACAGCGACGACTTGCGCCAGTTGCTCGCGGTTGAGGACAATGACTACGTGGAGCGGTTTCGAGCGCTGCTGACCGAGGCCCGGCGCAGCTTGGAGAGCTGGCAAAGCCGCCGCTGGAGTCAACTTAGCGGCCGCTTGCAAAGAGACGAACCCGTTCCGAGCGAGGTGCGTCGCTTCGTCCGCGACACTCGCGTCGGCCTGCCGGCGGTGGGTACACGCTTCGAAGCGGTCGCGAGCAATGTTGAACTCGCCATACCGGACCTTGTCGAGCGCCTCTACACGCTGGAGTACAACGACCGTCTGACCCGCTCGTTGTGGACCCTGATCAGCGACGCCGCCGCCGACGAGGGACACCAACTGGCGACGTCCTGGCCGGAAGCGCGAGATGCCTTCGCCGGGGCCCGTGCCGCGCTAACTGAGGAACTCGCCCGCGCCGGCTACGACGTTCGTGACCCGTAGGGTCGGAGCTGCCAAAGACCCCTTCCGCATCCGAGCGACTGCGCTCGACGGTGTTTCGTTGTCGTCGTCAGCGCCGCTCGACGTGGCAAAGCCACGGCTCCGCTGCTCGACTTCCTTCGCCTCGTACCGGGCTCGCTCGCTTCGCGCAACGTTCGGACAGTGTTCCTGGCAACTGATCAGCTGCGGAAGCAGTGCCGGGCGCGCCCCGTGTTCCGGCATACGGGGCGCAAGTGACGAATCCTGGCGGGGCACGTTCACGGGAAGCGCAACCGCAACCTTGCACGCACGCGTGCGCTGCGCTCGGCACTGCCTCGCAACTACACATGTGGCGCACATGCTGAGGGGTGGCGCCGTTGCTGGCGTTGTTGCCGGCGTTGCCGGCGAGCGTGGCGGGCCTCGGGGTGGAGAATCTCGGCGACGAGGTTGCCGCCGACAATGAGCGCACCGCCGACGACCTTCCACCATTCGAGGGATTCGCGGCCGAAGGCGACGGAGATGCCGGTGGCGTGCAACGGCTCGAGCGCATACACGACGGCCGCCTGCGACGGCTCGATCTCACGCTGATAAAGCATCATCAGCGAGAAGCCGAGCAACGTTGGCAGCAACACAATGTAGGCAAGGTTGCCCAACAGCAGCGCATCCGAGCCGACGTCGTGCCAGAAACCGGGCCGGATCAGCGCCTCGCCGCCGGCGAACAGGGGAAGGGGCACGAGGCTCACGACGGCCATCGCGGCGAACATGCCCCAGGTCAGCACCATGGCGTCCTCGCGTTTGGTGTACCGGTCAATAAGGATGGTGTGCCACGCGAACAGTAAGGCGCAGGCGACGGTCATCATCTCGCCGAGCAACGGCAACTCGTTGCGCACGACAGCTCCCGCCTCGGCGGGGCCGAGGCTGATGACGCCGACGCCGACGAACGCCATCCCAATGCCGAGAGCGAGCGGCAGCGAGGGGCGCGTGCGCCAGAAGATCCAGATCAGCAATGCGGTAAACGGGACGTTGAGCGCGGTGAGGAAGGCGGAAACGCTCGGCGAGGTGCGTTGCAGGCCGTAGGTCTGCAGGATCATGCCAATGCCGGCGACGGCGCCGAGCACAAGCCCATACCCGAGGGCGCGCCGGTTCAAGAGCCGTCGAATGCGCTGGCGCAGAAACCACCCCAGCAGCAGGGTGACGAGTCCGAAGCGCAGTGCGGAATAAATCAACGGCGTCGTATCCGCATGCGGGGCGAACTGCGGATGACCGTCGGCGTGCATGCGCCAGAGCGACTCCGGCAAATGCGCGGCGCGGTGCACGTCGAGGCGCTTGCAAAGCAGTTCCGTTACCGTAAAGGTCGAGCCCCACAGCACCGTCAGCACGACCAGCGCCGCAATGGCCCGGTGGCGGCGGCCAAGCAGGATGGGCAGACGACTCTGCGGCATGGGCGGTAGGCGTGCCGAGCACGGTGGATTCGGGCAGGAGGGACTTGCCGGACAGCGGCGTTGTACGTTGCCGCGTCGCCGCGTACCACAGCGAGGCGCCTGGATGGATGCTGGAAACCGCCGTCGCTCGCGTGCGGCGCGAAGGGTATACTCACTCACGTGCGCTCCAACGGCGCGTGTGTGACTCAAGCGGACGAGGATTTCGCGTCATGTTGCCTGCAAGCTTGGTTCGACGGCGAATTGCCATCCAACTCGGCGACCACCTCGAGTGGCTGCGCGAGCTTTATGCGGAGCGTGGCTTCGACTTCGGCGAGGTGCGCACCGAGCCGGCGGAGGCTGCGCCGCAGCGGCTGCTTGCCTGGTGTGCCCGCGACTTCGAGGCGCGCTACGAGCCGGCGAGCGAGGAAGGCCGGCCACGGGAATTGCAGGTTACCTGGCGCAATCTGCCGAGCCCCGGGTCGCGCAAGAAGGATGTGCCACAGCTCGCGTGGGAGCACCGCTACGCGGTCGTGTTGCCGCCGACATATCCCTCGAGTTTGCAGATGCGGCTGGTCAATCTGACGCCGACCCTGCATCCGCGGATGTTGCCGCCGGAGCGCGAGGCGCCGGCATGCATTTTTCCCAATGCGGACCTCGACGGCACGCTGCGCGAGTTGTGGTGGAACCTGTTCTTTCGCCCGGACATGGTGCGTCCGCCGGAGCTGTTCGACGAAGAGGACGCCGGCTTTCGCCCCAGCGAGATGACCTGGTACAGCAACTACGGCCCGCAGCGGCTGCACGACGAGTTGTTGGCGGCCTGGCACGAGCGCCAGACGAGCCTCGCAGCGGTGCCTGCTCCGTCGGACGGGGATGCTACGCAGGCCGCCGCAACGTTGCCAGAGCAACCGTCCGCCGAGCGTGAGCCGACGACACCGGCGGCCGAGTCCGCACCACCGGCCGCGCCGTACCGCATCCTCGGGGCCGCTCAGAACGACGAGCCGCCTCCGCCGTTCCGCGTTGTCGACGACGAATCCTAGCTAGTGTTGTGTCATCGCCCAATTTTCGGGCGTGCCCGCGTCCGCCTCCGACTCACGGGCGAAATCCGTGTGCTTGGTTGCAACGTCTCCGCACTACGTGCACGCATCAACCCCGTCTGTGTGCGCCCGTGGGGCGCCTGCTGCCTCCGCAGCGCCGTTGGCCTTTTGCGCCTAGCCACCTTGAACGGACGTCCATTGCGCTTGGCTCTCTGCCGTTGACAGGGGGTGGTTTGTTGAGGAAGCTGGTACAAGTTT
>SKZP01000203.1 GCA_007127275.1 Planctomycetota bacterium | reverse complement strand
CGAGATGATGCTCTTCAACGATGCGCTCAACGAGTACAACAACTGGGTCGAGCGCCAAGTCAGCTCCCGCGGCCCGAAGTTTCAAAAGGTACCTACGGAGTTCGAGTACAACCGGGAACAAATCGTCGGCAAGGTACAGCAGCAGTGGCAGGCCACGCTCAACCGCTTCAATCCCTCCGAGCAGGCGGGCAAGATCCACGACGACGTCTCCAAGGGGATCAACACCGTGCTCGCCACGTGGTTCTTCGGGGCCGCCGCGATCACCCTCGGGATTGTCGCCGGCGACAGCGAGTCGGCCATTGTGCTCGGCATCCTCGCCGGACTTGCCATTGGCGCCATCAGCCTGTTCGTGATGCCGGCGAAGCGGCGCAGCGCCGTGCAGCGCTTCCGCAAGCGCTTCGAGGACGTGCACGGCTCGCTGATCGACGCGCTACAGGAGAGCATTGAGGAAGAGGTGCAAGCGCTTAAGGCGAAGATCACCGACAAACTCGCCCCCGCCAAGGCGCACTTCGCCCAATTGCGCGACGAAACCGAAGCGGCCGCCGGCCACATTCGCAAGCACACCGAGACGCTCAAAGAGCACGAACGCGAACTCACCGCCTTGATCAAGACCCAGTTCGCCGGTGCCGGTCGCACCCTTTTTGCGAAGCCCGCCGAAAACGACAATGGCGAGCAACACGACGCCGCCAAACAAGAGGACTCTCAGGCACAGCAGCCTTCCGCAACGGAGAACGAGTCGCAGTCGGACGTCGACGTATCCGTCGCCCCACGAAGCAAATCGCAACCACCGGCAGAAGCCGACGGCGACCCCAACGCGGCGGTATGAATATAAAGGCGGGCGCAGCGCGCCAGCCCTGCGAGGCGAAGCACGGAATCACCTCGCAGGGCTTGCCACAGAAGTAACGACTCAACGGCATCCGAGCGCGAACCCTCCGAGGGACACCAAGGCAAGCGCAGGGCGCGAGCCCTCCGAGGCAATCACACGTGATAATTTGTGATTGCCTCGGAGGGCTCCCCCCCTGCGCTCGCCTTCTTGGTCACTTTTTTCGGGCGAGGCAGGTTACCAAGGCTCCTCTCCGTATGGACGTTGGTGAACCCGAGCTCGCGACATGTGGCCTTCTCCACGCGGTCTGCACATGCTTCCACAGCGGCTCCACAACACCGCTAGCGGGCCCAGGAACGGCTTGCGTTGCGTGTGCGCGGGCGGCACGTATACTTGGAGTGGCTACCGCACATCTTGCGGTGTGCGCGCCTGAACGGACCTTGCTTTTGCCACGCCCGCAGTGGCGTTCCACCCTGCACGAAAACGCCCCATGGCCCTGCACAACCCCAATAACGACGCGGACCCCCAAAGCCACGACAGCCCTGCCGAGCCCCTCAACGGCGACGGCCACAACGGCGCCGTCGACGACGTCGAGGCCTACACGGCAAGCGACGCCGACGTCGCCGAAGAGCTCGTCCGCGGGGTGATGCCGCACAACGTCGAGGCGGAGCAGGCGCTGCTCGGCGCCATTCTCATTGAATCCGACCTGCTCGCCGACTTCGCCGTCAAACTCAAGCCGCGCGACTTCTACAAGGCAAGCCACCGCACCATTTACGCGGCAATGCTGCGCCTGTTCGACTCGCGCCAGCCGATTGACTACATCACCGTCTCCGAGGCGATCCAGAACCTCAAGACGGACATGCTCGAAGGCAAGGCCTCCGAGTTGATCGACGTCGTCGACGTACCGATTGATTACCTGCTCGAGCTTGCCGAGCGCGTGCCGATCACCACGAATGCCGTGCACTACGCACAGCAAATCCGCCACCGCGCCATCCTGCGGGATCTGATCGAGGTGAGCCGCGAGGTCAACCGCGAATGCTTCGAGTTCAACGGCAACCTCGCCGAGTTCCTCGACGGCGTCGAGCAGCGCATCTTCGACATCACCCAGCGCGACATTTCCAACGAGATGGTCACGATTCGCGGGGTGCTCAAAGAGATCTTTCACAAGCTCGACGAGTTTCAAGACCGCGCCGGCAAGCTCACCGGAATCCCCTCCGGGTTTTTCGACCTCGACGAGCTCACCGGCGGCTTCCAGGACGGCGAAATGATTGTGCTGGCGGCGCGGCCGTCCATGGGCAAGACAAGCATTGCGCTGAGCATCCTGCGCTACATTGGCCTGACCGAGAAGATGTCGTGCGCCTTCTTTTCCTGCGAAATGGGGCGCAGCCAGCTCGTGCAGAACATGCTCTGCGGCGAGGCACGGCTCAATTCCATGCGACTGCGCTCGGGGCACCTCGACGAGTTCGAGTACGACAAGCTCGTCCAGGCCGCGGGCAAGCTTGCCGAGGCACCGGTATATCTCGACGACACGCCGAGCATCGGCTTGCGCGAGTTGCGCGCCAAGGCGCGGCGACTCAAGGAGAAGGCGGACATTCACATTATCTTCGTCGACTACCTGCAGTTGATGGGGCGGCCGCCGGGGCTTGGGCGCAATTCGTCGCGGGAGCAAGAGATTGCCATCATGAGCCGCGGCCTCAAGGCGCTTGCGCGAGAATTGAAGATTCCGGTGGTCGTGCTTGCCCAGCTTAACCGCGACGTCGAAAAGCGCACCGGGAGTCATAAGCCGCGGATGTCCGACTTGCGCGAAAGCGGCAGCATTGAGCAGGATGCCGACGTCATTGCGCTGTTGCACCGCGAGTTTTATTACACCCGCAACGACGAGGACAAGGACAAGGCGCAGTTGATTCTAGCCAAGCAGCGCAACGGTCCGACCGGCGAGGTGGCGCTCGCCTTCCACTCCGACTTCATGCGCTTCGACAACCCGGAGCCGGAGTTCGACGCCCCCCCCGGTGGTGGCGGTGGCGACGGCTTCGGCGGTCCCCGCCCCTTGCCCGGCCCGGCCGCGGGCGGAGCAGACCCGCACGTCTACGGCGGCGGCGACGAGTTTGCCGCGGCACCGACCAATCCGGCCACACCATCGAACGAGTTCGACCACGAAGACGGCGCCTTCGACTACGACGGTGACGCACCGCCGCCGTTCTTCTAAACCGCTAGCCGTTTGGAATCCGAAAAAACCCCCGGGCAGCGACCCGTAGCTCGAATCCGTCAACGCGGGGGACCCGGCCGCGGCCCTTGGGCTTGAGATTACGGATCCCAGTGCGCCGGCGGTTAAGAACCAGGTTGAATGCCGGTACGTTTGCCGTTCAGGGGCGGGCGCCCTGCGCTCGCCTGATTCTCGTCGAAACGCAACGCAACGGCTTTCGCGCTTCGCCCGTGGGTATGGCAGCGACATGTCCGCGAAACGGGAATGCACGACGCGGCTCGCGCCGGAATGCTGTTCAGCGTGGCTGCGCCTCGACGGTGTAGGGCGCGGTGCGGCCGGCGCGGTAGAGCGACCAAGCCATGCCGGCGATCATGGCGGCGTTGTCCGTGCACAACCACAATGGCGGCACGAGCAAACGCAGACCGCGCGTTCCGCAGGCGGCCTGCACGTCGCGCCGTAGCCTCGCGTTTGCGGCAACGCCGCCGACAACGGCCAGCGTGGCAATACCGCGCTGCTCACAGGCGCGAACCGCCTTGTGTACCAGTACGTCGACGACCGCTTGCTCGAAGCTCGCGGCAATGTCGGCCGTCCCGGCAATCTCGCCGGCGGGCCCGCGGTGCTTGGCGCCGTGGCCGGCATTCTGGCCGTGCAGGTAGTAGTAGACGCTTGTTTTCAAGCCACTGAAGGAAAAGTCGAACGAGCTTGCGTCGTCTATCAAGGCTCGCGGAAAGCGCACCGCCTTTGGGTTGCCCGTCTCGCCGGCTCGCTGAATGCTCGGCCCGCCGGGATACGGCAACTCGAGCAACGCGGCCGCTTTGTCGAACGCCTCGCCGGCGGCGTCGTCGCGCGTCTTGCCCATGCGGGTGATGTCCGTGTCGAGTGGTCCACGCACCTCATACAGCGCGGTGTGTCCCCCGCTGACGACCAGCGCGACGTAGGGCTCCGCATCTCCCACCGGCGCACCTTCCATCACCGCGGCCATACGGGCCGAGTGAATGTGGCCGTGCAGATGATCCACAGCGATGAGCGGCTTCCCCCATGTCCAGGCAAGCGTCTTTGCCGCACTTACCCCGACGTGCAACGCACCGATCAGCCCCGGCTTCACCGTCACCGCAACCGCCTCGAGCTCCGCCGCCGGCTCCCGAATCCCCCCCTCGGCTAGCGCCTGCGCGAGCACCGGCTGCAAGGTGCGGTCGTGCGCGCGCGCCGCGACCTCGGGAACAATGCCGCCGTAGGGGGCGTGTTCCTTGACCTGGCTCAGAACGACGCTGCTTTGCACAGACTGGTCCTCGCCGACCACGGCCGCTGCCGTTTCGTCGCAACTCGTCTCAATGCCCAGTATGCGTCGTGTTTTCACGGCGTCGCCGACTCCGTGGGTGAGCCTGCAAGGGGGATCTCGGCATGCCCCACAGCTTCATCACCCGGTTGCCGCGCTGCGCGGCGCTCCCTCGCCCGCAAAACGGCGTACAGCGTAGAATCGAATGCCCCGACGCACAACGGCTCGCCTCCGACGCGCGTGTAGCCGCTCCCGGTACAATATTCACGGACAAGTCGGGCAATCCGGGCACAGCGACAACCAGGAAGCCACCGGCGATCAGTTCTACTCGGGTGACCCGAGTGTGCCCGCCCACGGCAACCCGCTGCCCGAGCACGGCCTCGATTCGAACGGTCTCGCCGACAACGGCGGACTGTGGCATTCATTGGCCATTCTCGCTCACTCCGACGCCATTGACGCGGGCAACCCCAATACCGGGATCACCTATGACGGACGCGGCTACGTTCGCAACCAAGGTGTCGTCGACATCGGCGCCTTCGAGTTCGGTGCCCCCAACGCGCCGCCGGAGGTTCAGGACACCACGGGCCTTACCGGTTCCTCGTCGCCGTATGTGGCGCACACCGCACAGGGAGGCTCGGCCGAGGTCTCGTTGACGTTGCACGACAATGAGGGGGACACGGTCG
>SKZP01000415.1 GCA_007127275.1 Planctomycetota bacterium | reverse complement strand
GACCCGTCGAACCCGGTGCGGCATTACCAAGAAGCGTTCTACCGGGCCCGCCAGCGCAACTTCCCGGCGGCCATTGCCGCGCTGCGCGAGGCGATCCGTATGGAGCCGCGGTTCATCGACGCGAATGTGCTGCTCGGGGAGCTGTACTACCGGCTCGCACGAACCGCGGCGCGCTCCAGTGATGGCGGCGACCCGTTGCGACTGCTCCGGCGCTCCACGGATTATTTCTCCACCGCCCTCTCCATCGATCCGTCCCGCATCGGCGTGAAACTCAAGCTCGGCCACTGCTACCTCGAACGCGCGAAAAGCAACTTCGACCGCGCCCAACGCGAGGTCGGCCTGTACCGCCTCGGGCAAGTCAACCGCGAAACCGTTCAGCGCTCCTGGCACAGCGTGCACACCGACCTGCAACTCGCCGCCGAGCAGTTCGAGATCGAGGAGATGCTTCAGCCACGGGTGCTGGAAGTCGTCGATCACGGCGACGTGCCGTGGGTGGTCATCGACGCGGGGCAACAAGCCGGCGTGGTGAACGACCTGCAATTCCGCGCAACGACCGGTACGGGCAGCACGCTGACCGTGCACGTCTTCGAGGTCAACACGACAATTGCGCTCGCCCGGCCCGACCGCCGCGAGTACGAGACCGACATGTCCGTCTCTCGCGCCATGCAGCAACTTCGCGTCGGCGACCGGCTGTCGCGGCCGCAGGTGCCCGGACGTCGCGGCGACGAGCCCACGCCGCACCTGATCTTCCCCGAAGAGAGGCTGATTGCGCGTGCCGCGACGGGCTACGTCCACTACATGCGCGACTACATCCGCGACTACATTGGCGAGGGAGCCCCCGCGCTCGACGGTCGCGAATACGAGCCGGGGCCGGATCTTGACCGTGCCGAGGAAGACTTTCGCTGGGTGATCGAGTGGGGCGCGCAGAACCAGGATTTCACCTCGCACCCGGCCTACTTGTACGCCCGCGAGGCGTATACCCGCTTGCAGCAACGGCGCGAGCGGGTGCAATGGGTCGACACCTTCGAGCGCGACCGCACCGGCGACAGCATCGACCTCTTGGGCGAGGGCTGGCAAATCAACGTCGAGCGCGACCCGGCGCTGATCTTTCAAACGTCGCAGCGAGAGTCGAGCCTGCGCATTTTCACCGACAGCGAACGTCGCGCCGCCGGCAACTGGACCTTCATCATGCGCGAGGAAGCGGATTTCGACCGCTTTCACGCCATCCAGGCCGACTTGTACGTCGACCCGCAAACCGGTCTGCCGAGTTCGGTAGAGGGCGAGGTGGGGCTTGTCTACGAATTGCACGACAGCCGCGCCGAACCGGAGGAGCGGGTGCAGACGCGCCTAATGCTCACCGTCGACGGCGAAGGGATTTGGCGGATGCATTACCGGGATGAGGAGAACGACTTCACCCGCCAGATCGAGTTCGACGAAGTCGGTCCGTATGCCCCCTCTCCGATTCGCGAGGTCCGCCTCATTCGCGAGGAACGCCCGCGAGGCGGCGACTTTCGCTACCGCGTCGAGTTGGGGGATTCGCATGCCGCCGTGCTCCCCACCCCCGAGCAGCGCGGCCGCCGCGGCGTGGACTTGTACGTTGGCCTCGCCGTGCGCCCCGAGTCGGGCACGTCAGGCTACGACGCACGCATCACCGCCGTGCGTATCATCCGCGAACGGGGCGAAGGCGATGACTAGTAGGCTGTCACACTGATTCCGTGGGTGAGGTGTCACGAGCAACGACCATGAGAGGCGGCGGGGATTGAGCAGCGAAGATGTGGCCGTAGCCACGTCGGGCATGGATAAACCACCGTTCCAAATGTTGGGTTGGAATGTCCGGCGTTGCGAGGCAATGCGGGACGGCGGCCGCTGAGATGGTAAGGTACTTAGTGGCAACGGTGCTTCGGCGTAACGTCCAAACAAGGGCGCGAGATATGTCCTCCGCTACGGTCTTGATTGTTGATGACGAAAAGCTGATCCGCTTTTCGGTTCGCGAACGCCTGCAAGAAGACGGACAGTTCGTGTTGGAGGCGGCGACCGGCGAGGAGGCACTGAAACAACTCGAGCGCGGCGCGGACCTTGTGCTGCTTGATTTGCACTTGCCGGATGTGAACGACCTTTCGCTACTCGAGAAGATCAAGCAGGCGGCACCAGAGACGGTCGTGATCATGCTCACCGGCGACCCGACGCCGGAGATTGTCGTCGAGGCGATGAAGTGCGGTGCGTTTCATTATGTCACCAAACCGGTCGACCTCGACGAGTTGGCCATGCTCGTAGGCCACGCGTTGGAGACGACGCGGCTCAAGCGCGAAGTGCGGGCGCTGCAAAGCCGAGCCGAGGAGGACGGCGACGGACTTGACGCCATCATTGGCGAGTCGCCCGCGATGCAAAAGACCAAGCGGCTGCTCGCCAAGGTCGCGCAGAGCCCGGCGACGACCGTGCTGCTCACCGGCGAAACCGGCACGGGCAAGGATCTCGCAGCACGCGCCATTCACTACGCCAGCGAACGGGCCGCGAAGCCGTACATGAACATCACCTGCACGGTGCTGCCCGACACCCTCTTCGACAGTGAACTGTTCGGTCACGAAAAGGGGGCGTTCACCGACGCGAAGACCCAGCGCAAGGGGCTGCTGGAGCAGGCCAACGGCGGCTCGGTCTTCCTCGACGAGATTGCCGAGTTGCCGCTGAATCTGCAGGCGAAGCTTTTGCGCTTTCTCGAGGACAAGACGCTGCGCCGCGTCGGCGGCTCGGTCGACATCGAGGTGGATGTGCGCGTCATTGCGGCGACGAACCGCAACCTTGAAGAAATGGTCGCCGAGGGGAGCTTTCGCGAGGATCTTTTCTACCGCTTGCAGGTGATGCCCATTGAGCTGCCGCCGGTGCGCGAGCGGGGCGACGACGTGGTACTGCTTGCGCAGTACTTCGCGGAGCGCTTCGGGAAGCGTTTCGGCCACAACATTCAAGGGCTCGACGAGTCGGCATTGGAGCGGATTTGCACGTACCGCTGGCCGGGCAACGTGCGCGAGATACGCAATGCGGTGGAGCGTGCAGTATTGTTGTGTGACAGCGAGCGACTTGCCGCCGCGGACTTTGATGCCCTCAAACTCGGTGCGGGGACAAGCGGGACGAATGCGTCGTTCGGCTCCGGCGATGGCGCGACAACAACCCAGCCACAGACGGTGGAGCAGTTTCAGTTGCCCGAGGACGGGATTGACCTCGAGCGTCTCGAGCGCCACTTCGTCATCCAAGCGCTGAGTCGCACCGAGGGAAATCAAACGCGCGCCGCCGCGTTGCTCGGAATCAACCGCGACCAGATTCGCTACCGCATTCAGAAGTTCGACCTCGACCCCAATGCCCTCTGAAGCGGCAAACGGGCGATGCACGCCGTGGCGCGACACCTTCTCTTGATACGGAACGCATGCGTTGGCGCAGGCTTGCTCCATTCCGGTGATGCACGCACAAGACCCGCGCCCCAAGGCGGCGCCGCCGGCGAGTCCGTGGGTTGCGGGGTTTGCGCTGGATGTGCGTAGCCTTGCGTTGCTGCGCGTGTTGCTTGCCGTTCTTACGCTTTTCGAGGTCGGGCGCGCGGTGACGACGTGGCTGCCGGCGGGGCTGCTCACGGATGCGGGAGCCTTCACGCGTGAAGCCTGGCGCGAGGCCACGGAAGCGTATCCCTTTTGGACGCCATACTTGATCAATGGCGAGGCTTGGTTTGCGGGATTGTTGCTTGCGTTGACCGCGGCGGCCGCGTTCGTGATGTTGCTGGGCTGGCACACGCGGGTGGCGACGGCGCTCGTTTGGGTGCTGATTGCGTCGTTACATACGCGGCTCGACCCGACGCTCCTCGGTGACGGCGAGGCATTGCTACGGGTGCTGCTGTTTTGGGGGATGTTTCTGCCGTTGGGGGCGCGTGGTTCGCTGGATGCCGCCCTGGACATTGCGCCACAGCGACCGGCGGACGCGTACTTTTCCGTGGCAAGCGTCGCGCTGCTCGTTCAAGTCCTGCTCGCGCAGTGGTTGATTCTTGCGGCTCTTGTGAGCACGGCGGACTCGCTGCCGGGGTGGCAGTGGGCCGGGATCGCTCTTGTGCTGCTTGCGCCGGCGTTGAGTTTGATGCCACGTTCGTGCGCTCGTTGGGTGTTCGTGGGGCTTGTCGCGGCGGGGTTCGTCGCGTGGTTGCTGCTGCTCGGCGCACCCCCGGCGTTGTACGCGACCTTATTGCTGCTTGTGGGGCTTTCACTAGCTTCCCGACTCGACGGCGAGTTGCTGCGCCTCGTTAGCGTACCGCTGATGCTTCTGCTCCTCGGCACGCTCGCGGTGCTGGAGCCGGCGCAGGCCGTGGTCGCGGTGTTGTTGATGGTCGCTTGGCTTTCACTTGTGCCGGCGGCGCTGTGGCGCCGTCTTGCGCGGTGCTTCGCGACACCCGAATGGCGCGGTCTCGTGGTCTACTACGACGGCGACTGCGGGTTTTGTCAGCTTACCGCGCGGATCCTGCGGATCTTCCTCGCCTTGCCGGATGGTTGCCTGCGCACGGCGCAAAGCGACACCGAGGTCGACGAGATCATGCGGCGGGAAAACTCCTGGGTGCTGCGCACGGCGCACGGCCGCACGTTCACGCACTACGACGCCTTCGTCGAGTTGCTAAGGCGCTCACCGAGCGGTTTCTTGTTTGCGCCACTTGCCGGGCTGCGACCCGTGCGCTGGCTCGGCGAGCGGATCTACCGCTTGATTTCAGAAAATCGTGACGCCGCCTCCCGTGCCGTCGGGTGGCTACACTACCGAGAACGCCGTGCCGTGCCGGGGCGTCTCGGCCGCGTCGTCGCACTCGTGGCGCTGATCTACGTCGTTGGGCTCGCGTTGCTTGGCGCGGCGGCCCCTGAATTCGCGTGGGCGGCCAGTTTGGAGCAGGCGGTACGCATTCCCGGCGAGTGGCTGCGCCTGGACCAACCCCGGCCGGCGGCCGGCTAAGAGGCCAGCGGCCGAGGGAAGTCCAG
>SKZP01000686.1 GCA_007127275.1 Planctomycetota bacterium | reverse complement strand
CGAAGACGAGCGCCGCTGGAACCAAGGCGACATGAGCGTCGCCTGGTTCGACGCGAACAACAACGGCTACCTCGACGCCCTCGTCTCCAGCAGCGACTACCCGGATGATCAGCGCCTGCGCCTGTTTCTGCAGGATCCCGAGACACGCACCTTCCGAGACGTCACCGCGAAAGCCGGCATCGACTGGCCCGCCTCCACACAAATCAGCCTCGCCGACTACAACCGCAACGGTGCCCTCGACATCCTCGTCGGCAACACACACACACGCCTCCCTGGCGAGATGCGAGACGAGATGCCGCTTAGCGTCGCCGTATGGGAGAACCGACTCGCCCCACGCAGCGGCAACGCCTTCCTCTCGCTCACGCTCGAAGGCAATGGCTGGCGCAGCGGCGGCGCCAACCGCGGCGCCATCGGAGCCCGCGTCGAGGTCCAACTCGGCGACCGCACCCTGGTGCGCCACATCAGCGGCGGCGAGGGCCACATGGGCCAGCAGCACGACACGCGCCTCGTCGTCGGCCTAGGCGACGTCGAACACATCGACCGACTAACCATCCACTGGGGCGGCCCCGCCGAGACCGTCGACCACTTCGAAAATTTGCCCGCAAACGAGTTCCTGCACATCCGCGAAGGAGGCAAGCCACGCACCGAGTAAGGGCTCAACAATAAACTCCGTATTTTGAGCGTAACGAGCGAAGGCTGTACAGGTACTTCCTGGCAACTCCTTACGGCCAAAGTCCGCGGGCGGCGTCGCGAAGAAGGACGTCCGGCTGGTCACTCATTGCCTCAAGGGCGGCGAGCGCGGTGGCGTCCTCTGGGAGGTGGCGCAGCGCCTGTACCGCTTTGAGGCGCACCTCGTCGCCGTGGCGCGGCGCCAAACGCGCGAGCAGCACCGGCACGGCCGCGGCGTCGCCGAGCTCGGCCAATTCGAGGGCGGCGGCGAAGCTCTCTCGGGCGTGGGCGCCGTCCGTTTGCGCCGCGTGCTCGTGCAGCCAGGTGCGTGCCTCGGGCTTGCCGAAACGCGTGAGCGCGCCAGCCGCTTTGGTGCGCACGGGTACGCTGGCCTCCGTTGCAAAGGCATGCTCGAGGGCGGGGAGGGCGGCGGCGTCGCCAATGCGCCCCAAGGCGTCGAGTGCTTGGTAGACGAGGCCGCCCGGCGTGGCCGGCTCGGCGAGCCAGGCCAGCAGCGGTTGCACCGCCTTGCGGCTCTGTATCCGCCCCAGGCCGTGCACAGCGCGTGCCCGGATGAACTCGTCCGCGTCCTCGAGTACGCCGAGCAACGTCTCCTCGCTCGCCGGATCCGCAAGCTGCGCCAGTGCCTCTGCGGCAACGACGCGCATTTCCTCGTCGCGTCCCTGCTCGAGCACCGTGCGCAACACCGTCACGCGCTCCGACACCGCTTGGCGCGCATACGCCCGCAATGCCGCTTCACGCACCTCGAGTTCGTCCATCTCGAGCAAGAAACGCAGCGCCGCGGCAATGGGCTCGCCGCCGAAGCGACCCAAGGCGTCGGCCAAACTCACGGTCAACTCCGGCACGTACTCCGCCGACTCGTCGTCCTCGGTCATCTCCTCGAGCATGTCGAGCAGCGCCGCCGCCGCCAGTTGAGCCGCCTCGTCCGGCACATGGGGCGCCGAGCCAATCTGGCCAATGGAGAGCGCGGCAAGTCGGCGAATGGCGGCGGACTCGAGCGGGTTGTGCAGCACCTCGGCCAGCGGCTCAATCAGCTCCGGCAGCTCGAAATGGCCGAGTGCCTCGGCGCAGGCGGCGCGCACCGCGGGGTTGCCGTCGGCGAGGTGTTCGACGAGCGTGGGCAACGCCTGTTCGTGTTGCGTGTATGCCAGGGTGCGGGCCGCCTCGACCTTGACGGCCGTTTCGCGCCGCCACGTATTGAGGATGCGGCAGAGCGCCTTGACGACGCGTTTCGAGGCCTCCGGCTCATACGAAAGCGTGCGCAGCGCATTGGCCTGCAGTTCTTCGTCGCCGTGCTTATCCGCAAGCAACTCGAGCAAAACCGTCACCGTTTCCTCGGAAGGCAGCTCGCGCAGATAGGCGGCTACGGCGCGGCGCACCTCGAGCGGCTCGTCTTGCTCGTTGGCCAGCACCGCAAGCAGCCGTTCGCGTACCGCCGGTTCGCGGTCACTGCCGCGCGCCACCCGTGCAAGCGCCCCAGCGGCGGCGGCGCGCACCGCCGGCTCGGGGTCCGCAAGAGACGCCTGCAAGGCATCCAGCGCCGTCGCGTCCCCAAGCTCGGCCAGCGCACGGGCGGCTTGTGCGCGCACCTCGACTGGCTGCGACGCGGCGAGTCGTTCGACGAGTCCCTCCACGAGCGCAGCGTGCCCGAGCACGTGGGTGAGTGCCTCTCCCGCATATGAAAGCAGGGCCTCGTCCTCGTCCGCCCCCCGCAACATCGCATGCCACAACGCGGCAAGCATCGGCGCGGAGACGGAAAGCTGCGGTTGACGCTGCACCGCAGCAAGCAACTCGAACACTGCGTCAAGTTGCACCTCCGGATCCTGTTGCGCACCGAGGCGTTGTTCCAAATCCGCTGGTAGAGTCGTCGTGGTCATGCGAGCATCCTCAAATCAAAGGGCAATCATTCCTGGTATGCCTCAGAAGCCGAACGAAGAGCCTCGCAAATCCACTCCCGTTTCGTAAGCAATCCTTGCACCACAGAGCTCGCCGGTCGGCCGGTAGGGTACACCCGTGACTCGACACCGTCGCGCAGCGGCCACCCAAGCCCCCGGGCGTCGCGAGTATCGCCTGTGGGTCGCACACGTTTCGGGCTTCGACCCGCGGCGAAGCCCGTGGACTTGGCAGCGACATTCTCGCAAACTGGAGATGTGCGGCCTGAAGATTGCGTTGGGACTCGGCGGTTGCTCCAATGCTGTTGCGGATGAGCCGGCCGCAGAGCGGGATGATCCTGCGGCGTTGAACGTACCTGCGAGGAGCAGCTCGGTGACGTCTCCGTCTTCGCAACGACCGTCCGACTCGGCGCGGCCCAAGGTCAAGGCACCGTTGGGAAAACGGCTCGGCATTGCGGGCATGGTCATTGGTGCCTTTGTCGGCCTCGGCTACGCGGTTAGCCAGTGGATTGCCCCCCCGTTCGACGGCGTTACGCCGGATCAACTTTCTCAGATTGAGCAGCTTTCCGAGCTGGTCGAGGACGGAACGCGCGCGGTGCTTGTCGGCCAAAGCGACGCCCCGGAGGTGCGGGCGACACTCGGGACGTACTACGAGGACGCACGCCGCGACGAGGTGTTTCAGCATTCGTTCGCGAAGCGCTTCGGCCTTGAAGAGAACGAGTACACCGTATTTTTGCTGACTCTGCGCTACGGACCGACCGACGACAAGGACGAAGATGCCGAAGAGGAAGGGAACGGCGAGCCACGCAACGACGACGGCGCGGAGAACCAAGCGAACGAGGAGGAGCCGCCGCCGTTGCACGTCGGCGAGGAGTCGTTGGTCTTCGAGCTTACCGCGGAGGAGGGCGGCGAGTCGCGTACCTCGGTGTCGTTGCGCTCGCTGCGCGGGGGTGACCGCCAGGCGGCGCTGGTTGCCGCGGCGTATGGCGGCGAGGCGCGAATACCGTGGGGGACGTCGGCGCGCCGTTTTGTCGTCGTGCCGGGCTCGCTTTCGCTGGAGGAGGTGCGACGGGCACGGCTGACCCTAGTCGACGGTCGCACATTGACCTTGACGCCGCGCAACGAGCGCTACCCGGTGCCGCCGGGGCTGGGTGCCACCGACGAGTCGCCGTGAGAGTCGTTAGAGTAGACGGAGAAGCGTGCCGGAGGGATGAACGCCGCCGGCTCAGTCAGTGCGAACCAAAGGATTCGACGTGAGCACGAACGTTGCGACAACGACGCTGCGGCCCCGCTACGGGCGGACGCTCGGCCTTACCTGCGTTGCGGTCCTTGCCGCAAGTGTTTGGAGCGCCTGCTCGAGCAGTGACGGATTCGAATACGACGAGGACCGCGGGCTGTTCGCCGCCGACGAGTTGCGAGACGCGTTCGCAGCGGAACTCGACGAGGACGACGTGGTCCGCGCCCAGGAGTTGCTCGAGCGAGGCAAGGAACAACGAGCGCGCGGCAACTACGAGGAGGCGCTGCTCTACTTTTCGCAGCTCGCCCAGCGCTACCCGCAATTTGTGCAGGCCCTGCAGGCGCGCATTGAGACGGTCACGCTGCTCGTGGAGCTCGGCGAGCATATGCGAGCGCACGAGGAGATGACGGTCGTTGTGCACTTCTACAAGGAGTTTTTGCAGCAAACGCGCAATCAGCACAAGTGGGAGCAGCTTCGTGACATTTGGTACGCGGACATTGGCCTCGGATTGTTCTTTGCCGACGAAGAGCGCACACAGCTCGGCGATCTTTCTGCGGCGATCAAAGTCTTCGAGCGGATTCTTGCCGAGGAGATCCGTGGGCGCTACGCCGCCTTGTGCTTGTTGCGCATCGGGGATGCCCACATGAACCGTGGCGACTTCGCCAAGGCCCGGGAAATGTACCTGCACGTCGTGGAGGCATACCCGGACTTTCAGCAGTACCAAGAGCACGAGCAGGCGCTGTTCAAGGCGGCCGAGGCGACCATGGGGTTGATGAAAGGTGCGGAGTACAACCTCGAGCGGCTTGACTCCACCGGCTCGGAAACGCACGAAAAAGGCGCGCTCAACCTGCTCAACGACTATATCGACGCCTATGAACACGGTCACTACATTGCCGACGTTCAGCGCCTGAAGAGCGAGATTCATGATGTGCTTGTGTGGCGCGACTTCAACGCCGCTCGGGTGTATGACCGCATGGGCCGCCGCGAAGCCGCACGTGCGCAGTACTGGATGGTCACCCAACGCTGGGGCAACCCCGGCCGCTATCCGGATCAGCAGGTGTACGTGCAACGCGCCGAGCGTCGGCTCGAAGAGATCGGCGCCCCCGCCTTCGTCGAGGAGTCGCAAGCTCGCTGATCCCGAGCGCTGTGCAGGTGCAATGATGAAACGGTTGTTT
>SKZP01000220.1 GCA_007127275.1 Planctomycetota bacterium | reverse complement strand
GCAACCGCATTCGTGTTCAGCTCTCGGTTGTACTCAACGGCGAGGCTCATCGCTCGGGGCGTCGGGAAATGTTTTGGAGTCAATGGTCTCGCGTCGGGCAGCCGTGAGGGGTATGGTCGCGGTGGGAGTATAGCTTGCACGCTCGTATAAGCGACACCCCCGCCACGGAGATGTGAAATGCCGTTGTCCATGTTGTTGACGCGTCGCCCGCTCGTCGGATTCGCGGGATTGTTCTTGCTGCTCGGATTCGTCGGCGGCGCAGTGCTCGTACCGAAAGGCTGCTCCGGCGTAAGCGAAGCTGCGGGGGAGCGCGGTGCGAAGCAAGAAGAAACCGACGCGACCGGGAACGAAAACGGCGACGAAACCGAGGCGCAGGAGCCGTTGGGCCTCTTTCTCACCTGGCGGCGTGACCCGACGACGACCATGTCCGTGGATTGGCACGCCCCCGACGCCACCTCGCGGACGCTGCACTACAAACCGGTCGGCGCCGAGGAGTGGCGCACGCAAGAGGCCACCCCGCACAACTTTCCCTACAGCGCACGCGTCATCTACCGCACGACCCTCACCGGACTCGAGCCGGGTGGCAGCTACCGCTTCCGGGTCGGGGACTTCGAACGCCGGTACAAGTTTCGCACGCTGCCCGCGGAGAATCACACCGAGCCGCTTGTCTTCGCCGCTGGCGGCGACACACGCCACCGGCAGTCTTTGATGGAGCGCACCAACCGCGTCGCCATGCAATACGAGCCGGACTTCATTGTCTGGGGCGGCGACCTCGCCTACGCCGACGGCAGGCCCGACCGTGTCGGCCGCTGGTATGAGTTCTTCGACGCCATCATGAACACGCTGATTGACGACGACGGCCGCGTCGTGCCCATTGTCGTCTGCATTGGCAACCACGAGGTGCGGCGCGGCTACCTACACCGCCACGACGACTACGTCCAAACCGACGAGTTTCGCGAACGCATCGCGCCGTACTTTTACGCGCTGTTCGACTTCCCCGGCCAGCCCGGCTACGGCGTGCTGGACGTCGCCGACTACCTCTCGCTCGTCATCCTCGACAGCGACCACTCGAACCCGGTGGACGGCGCGCAGACGGAGTGGCTCGCCGAGGTGCTCGCCGAGCGGGAAGATGTGCCGCACGTGCTGCCGGTCTACCACGTTGCCGCGTATCCGTCGCACCGCTCCTACGGTGGCCGGGTGCAGCGGCGCATCCGCGAGCACTGGGTGCCGCTGCTCGAGCGCCACGGCATACGCGTTGCGTTCGAGAATCACGACCACACCTACAAGCGCACCCACCCCATTCGTGACGGAGAGATCTCCGGAGACGGCATCATCTACCTCGGCGACGGTGCTTGGGGGGTGGGCACCCGCGAAGGCAACTCGAGCGACGAGTGGTACATCAACCGCTTCGCCTCGAAGCGCCATGCCATCATTGTCACCTTGCACGGCTCGCACCAGCACTTCCTGATGGTGAGCGAACATGGCGACGTGATTGACGAGTACCCGCAAACCCCGCACGGGCTTGGCCGCGGCGAATAAGCGCCGTCCGGCGCCGCTCGAACGGTTGTGTGAGATCATCATCCCCGGCAGGTGTCGACGGGGCGCGGCCGGAACCTCTCGCGACGAACGGCACAGGTCCCGGGCCCCGCGCCGCCACGCACACGCCGGCCCCTGCCGGGGACGACGACTTGGCGCCGCCTCGGAGCGAGGCAGTGCGAACACGGGCCGAGGTGCCGTACCGCCGGGATCCCGTAAAGGCGCGCATGGACGGGGCGGTTGCCCACGACCGTGCGGAGCTCACCTTTACCTGCTTCGAAGCCGCGGCCGACAAGCCGGTGAACCGTATCCGGTACCGTCCCTCCACATGAAGATGGCGACAAAGGAGAGGTGTGCTCCACCGGAGAAGAGCGCACATCTCCCCTCAGGAGCTGTCAGGAAAAACCTTCCGAAAGTTGAGCGTCACGAGCGAAGGCTGTGCAAGGCGGAAGAAGTTGAGCAGCAGAGGCGTGGCGGTAGCCACGTTGAGAAGCGGAAATGACGACAACGAAGTACTGTCGAGCGCAGTAGCTCAAATTCGGAAGGTATTTTCTGACAGCTCCTCAGTTGCTCGCAATGTCAGACTACGTTCAGTCGGTGAACGGCGGGTCCGTTGCGCGGCGACGCACATTGCGGGGCAAATGGTGGTACGAACACGACGTTGCAAGCGGGGCGCGCCCGAGTGACGGGGGCCGCTGGGCCAGGAGCCGGCGAGCTCGACGCGTCGCGTTCCGTCGCCTCGTCCCCGAGAACGGCGCGGGCCTGGCTCGGTTGGTGTTGCGCCGCACACCCCTCGGGGGGGGGCACGGATCCGCACGGGCTTTTTCGCTCGGACTTGCAGCGCTGGCCGAGAGGGTGCGAAGATTCCGGGGCTCTCGTCTGCCTGCGCCTCATGCCCCGTTCCTGCCCCTTTCCCGAGGAGTGCGTTCCATGGCCGCCACCGCGTCGCTGACTCGCGAACAACTTTTCGAGACGCTTGCCGATCACGTACACCGTCGCCAACTCGCCGTCTTCTGTGGTGCCGGCATCTCCATGGACCCGCCGACCAGTCTGCCGAGTTGGCGCGCCCTCACCGACGCCATGCTCGACGCCGTCGGCGAAGCCAGCGGCGAGCCAAGCGGCCAGAGTTTTGCAAAGAACGTCAAGGAGGCGCAACTACCGCCGGAGTTGATTGCCGGCAAGCTGCAGGACATCTTCGGCGACGAGTTCTTCAACAGCCTCGACGTGCTGAAAACGGGCGAGCCCAACCTCAACCACCTCTACCTCGCCTCGCTCGCCAAAACGGGGTATTTGCCGGTGATTGTCACCGCAAACTTCGACACCTTCATTGAGAAGGCGCTTCGGGCGCTGGAAGTCCCGTTTCGGGTCTTCCGCCGCGACGAGGAGTTTGCCGCGTATCTCGAACACGGCCCCGCCGAGGGGGAAACGACGCTGATCAAGATCCACGGCTGCATTGACGCCAAGGACACCATTATTGCCACGCTGAAAGATACCGGCCGCGGCCTCGCCAACGCGAAGAAGCAAGTGCTGCAGTCGCTGCTCGAGCATTACTTCTTTCTCTTTCTCGGCTACTCGGGCAACGACTTCAACCTCGACGACAACAAGCTCGCCATGCGCGACGCGCAGGACAAGGCCCGCGGCTTCTTCTGGAACTTCCGCCCCGGCGAGACCAACCCCGTCGTCGAGGGCCTGATTGCCGACTACGCCGGCCGCGGCCACCGCATTGAACACCTCTTGCCCGACCTGCTCGTCGACTTGCAGATGCGTGTCGGTGGCTCGGTGCTCGAGGAAAGCATGCGACGCTGGGCCACGAAGCTCAAGCCGGAGCACTTCCGTGTGCTCGGCGAATTGTTGCACCACGCCGGCCACCTCGACGACGCGAAGCTCGCCTACGAGATGCACGGCAAGCAGCGCAACGACGCCGGCACCCGCCGCATGGACGCCCGTCGTCGCGGCACCATGCTGCACAACCTTGGCCGCCTCGCCGCCGACCGTGGCGAATACGCCGAGGCCCAGGACCTCTACAGCCGCGCCCTCGGCATGTTCGAGCAACTCGGCGACGTCTCCGCCCAAGCCGGCACGCTGCACCAACTCGGCCACCTCGCCCAGGCCCAGGGAGACCTGTCCAAGGCGCTCGGCTACTACCAGCAATCCCTCGACTTGCAAAAGCAAGCGGGAGGCAGCGTCGAGAGTGCCGTGCTGCACCAGATTGGCACCATCCACCAGGACCGCGGGGACTACGACGGAGCGCTGGCCTGGTACGAGCAGGCCCTCGAGTTGCAACGCGCAAGCGGCGACAACGAAGCCATGGCCGCCACTCTGCACCAGGTCGGCCTCGTGCACCACGCGAAGGAAGACTACGACCAAGCGCTCGACTACTACGAGCAAGCCCGCAAACTCGAAGAAGAACTCGGCATCAAGCGCGGTCTCGGCCCCACCCTTGCCGCCATTGGCCTCATCCACCTCGAACGGCAGCAGTACGAAAAGGCCCGCGAACACTTCCGGCGTGCGAAAACCATTGCCGAGGACTTGAGCGACAAGACGAATGAAGCCGTCTGCCACCAAAACCTCGGAGTCGTCGCCTTCGAAACCGGCGAAGGGGATCTTGCCCGCTGGCACTTCGACGCTGCCCTGGGCATTCGCGAGCAGCTAGGTAGCCAACTTGGCATTGCCGAGTCGCTGTATTGGATGGCCGAGTTGATGCGCGAGATGGGGGACAAAGTCACCGCCCGGCGCCACTTCGAGCGCGCCGCCGACATCTACAAAACCTGCGGCCTTCCCGAGCGAGAAGCCCACATGCGCGAGTTAGCCGCCGAGGCGTGACGTCGCGTCCGTCGTCGTTTACGTATGCCGTTGCATTCGAACATTGTTTCGGCAGCACGAGCCGGCCGTACCCCTGGGTTTGTTGTCGGTTGCGCTGCTCAACGTGCCAAATGGCTCGCCAGCAATGAGCCCCGTCGTCTCGAGATTTGCGAAACGCCCCACGTGTGGCCGCTCCGCTTCGCGTCAAAGAGGCTGTGGACGAACAGGAACAGCTAGACCAACCCCGAATCAAAAAGGCGGGCCTCCGTTTCGCCCACGTGCAACGAACCGTAGGGCGGACCACCGCGTCCACCCACGTGCAACGAACCAATCCGGACACGTCGGCGACCAATCCGCGTACTTCATGGATTGGCGCCGTCGTACTGCCCCGCAGGTTGGAATCATTGGTTTCTCTGCAACCACATTAGGGAGCTGTCGTGTGCCCGCCTAAACCCAACCGGCAACTGCCGGCGCTGAAACGCATGCGTACCAAGTGCCCCTCACTCGTGACATCTGCATGGATTGTGCATGGGTAACTGCCAAGAATATGATTCTGGGTCCTTAGGCGGCGTGGCTGCTCCGTGTTTCACCCGAGGTTGCCGCGGACTACAGTCGCGGCAGGGCCGCCGAGGATGACGCGAGCGTCCTCGAGGTGCATGTGAACGAAGCCGCCGCGTGCGCTAGCTTGGTAGCCGACGAGGGTGCGCTTGCCGAGCTTTTCTGCCCAATATGGCGCGAGCCCGGCATGTGCGGAGCCGGTCACGGGATCTTCGCGAAGGTAGAAAACGCGCGAGACGAAGTCGTAGCCGCGTGACGGCTCCTCCGCCCGTGCGGTCACAATGCTCGGGTAGCGGTTCGCCTCGAGCAGCGACGGCACGGCCGGCACCATGCCGCGCACCTCCGCCTCCGTCGCCACCTCCACAAGCAATTTGCCGTCGCACCGACCGACGAACTGCGGGGGCGTCTCCCCACCAAGGCCGGCGCGCAACGTCGGCGGCTCGTCCACCGGCTCGGTTGCAAGCGACGGAAAGGCGAACTCGACCACTGAGCGTGCGCCGCTACCGTCGTCGTTGTTGTTGTCCACCTCGTTGAGCCACGCCTCGACGGTGCCGTAGTTGCGCGTGGCAAGCCACAGCGGCCGTTGCCTGGTGGGCGTGATTCCGTAGTGCTCGGTCAACGCGTGTGCGGCGGCTACGGTACCGTGGCCGCACAATTCAATCTCTTCGTCGCTCGGTGCGAACCAGCGTATCTCGAAGCGGGCTTCCGCCACGTCCAGGATGCGCACGTAGGCCGTCGCCGGTACATCCATCTCCCGCGCAAACTGCATGAGCCACTCGTCGTTGTCGAAGCGCGCCTGCGCTCGCTCGAACAGCAGCACCACGCAGGGATTGCCCTCACCCAGCCCTCGAGCGAAGGCATTGACGCGGTAGAGTGGCACCCTACTCGGATGAGCTTGAGACATGGCGGTGTCCTTGTTCGCTTGTCGCGGAAGCGTGCGTGGCGCACCAAAGGCGAGCGCAGGGCGCACGCCCTTCGAGGCGAGCGCTGTGTTGTCTTGCGCGGCTGCGCCTCGCGGGGTTCGCCGCTCTCTTGCGCGCCCCGTTGGGCATTCGCGCCACACATGAACGTGTACCAGGAAGCTGGCTCCCCCAATCATATCCTTCCGGCGCAGCCAACGGGAGTCCGCGACGGCGCCCTCGGCCCACGCCGCCCTCGGCCTCTCCTCTTTCCCGTTTGCAAGTCGTTGCCTATACTTCGGGTAGGAGGTGCGCCGTAGTATGTTCGCTTGTTCGTCGGCTTCGTTTGCCGTTGGATTGTCCCATGGATCGCGACCGCGAATTGGCCCGGCTTATCCGGGAAGCGGGGCTTGTGCCGGTTGAGCGCGTGCGCGAGTCGCTACGGCGCGTGGGGATGTTGCGCTCGAAAGGGCACGACACGGACCTGCTGCGGGAGCTTGTACGTACCGGCCAGCTCGACGTGGACGGCGCACAGCGCGTCGAGCAGATGTGGCGCGCCGAATTGGAAAGCTCCGACAGCGTCAAGCTCGTGCGGTTGCGCGCCCACGAGAAACGACGGCGCTCGCCCGAATCCGACGGAACCCTGCCACAGGCCGGCGGCGTGCGGTTGAGCGAGGCGGAGCGCTCGCTGTTGCACGAGCAGGCGCGCATTGTCGACCTGGCGAAGCTCGTCAGCCGCGACGACTTGCGCGCCGCGTACCTCGAAGTGGCGCAACAGCGGCTGCGCGGCATGGAGACGGATCTGCTCACGCGCCTCGAAGAGAACGGCCAGATCAGCCCGGCCCATGCTCGCGCCGTTCGAGCGAAGATTCAGCTCGACAAGCAACGGCCCAGCCGAGAGCAGGCACCATCCGCTGACGAGCCTGGCGAGGATCCCCGGCAAAAAGACGCTGCCGCATCCAGCCGCCGCCGAAAGGCAGTCGCGCATTCCTCGTTGCAGTCTCCCTCACCGCCGCAAGCGCGCAAGACTCCGCCGCAGACGCCGCCGGCACCGCAACAGCCCGCGGACGCCACACGCACGCACGCGTCTCCCGAGACAACGAGTGCGGTCAATCTGCCGCTCTCTCCTGCTGGGGCGCACAGCCCACAGGATTCGGCGGTTTCCGTGCAGGATCAAAGTTTTCCGGATTTGGCCGTGGTCGGCTTCGACGGTACCGCCCCGGTGGCAAGCGTTGCCGCACCCCGAGCCCCGGCGGAGAAGACTCAGAGCGAGTCCGGCGACGGCAGCGGCAAGGCCCCTGCCGCTTCAGCAGGTGGGCGCGCGTCGTCCGAGAAGCCACGCGGACTGCAGGCGTCCCGGGGGGCGCAGGGAAGGCCGGCCTCTCCTGCCGAGGCGCTGCGTCATCGCGACCGAGCGCTTGCGCGCATCCTCGTCGAACGACTGCAGCGGTTGAACGAGCCGCAACTTGCCTCGCTGGAACGGCGTATGGATGCCGCGCGCCGCCGCGGTCGCCGCACCGACCTTGCCCAGGAGTTGCTCAACGCGGGACTGATGAGCTGGGAAGACCTCGAGCCGTTGCTCAACGAGCTGCCCCGCGTCCCCGGCGACATGAGCGGCGAGGAGCGGCTCGCCGAGGCGCACGCCGCCACGGAACGTACCAGCGGCGGCTCGGGCAAGAGTGGCGGTGCCGCGTCCACTCCGGCAAGTAGCGGCTCGAGGCGAATCAACCCGCTTGGCGGAGGGCCGCTTCCCGGGAGCCGCGGCGAGGGGGGGAGTTCGCGAGTGCGACGTGTGCCGGCCGGCGAGTCGGCAGATATGCATGAGCCACCGCCGGTCGCACTTCCCCGGCAAGGTGCGGCAGCGCCCGGCAAGCCAGGGAAACAGCCGGAGCCTCCGGCCGCGGCCGACTCGACCGGTGTGGCGCTGCCGCCGGAGCGGCTGGTCACCTATATTCCCCAGGTGAAGCTGCCGCGCTCCCAGCCCACGGGGGCCGGACGCCACGCGGGCTCCGCAAAGCGCCGCGCGAAGCGCCCCACGCGACGCACGCCGCGGCAGCCGCCTCGTATGCAGGAATCCCCCCGCTTTGACGAAGCCGCACCCGCGGCACTGCCGCACCCACCGGCAGGCGCCCGAACGCACGGCACTTACGAGGCGGATCCCGAGGATGCCGAGCCCTTGGGGGCGCTGGAGGGGGATGTCGGCGAGGACCGGCTTTCGGTGCGCCGCGCGCTGGGCCTCGGCAGCGGCGTGCACCTGCGCGAGGAGCCCGAGGCCGGGGTCGAGGAGTGGGGCGAGAGCGAAATCGGCGCGGCCGGCCAACCGACGTCGCCGACTGAGGCCGAGCCGGGACCCCTTGCGGGGAGACGCTCGAAATACAAGCTGCTCAACAAGATTGCCAAGGGCGGCATGGGCTCGGTGGTGCGCGTCGAGGACTGCGACATCCGCCGCGTCGTCGCCATGAAACGCCTCGAAAACTGGCGCGACCGCGAAGCCATGGAGCGCTTCATTGAAGAGGCGCAGGTCACCGGTCAACTCGAGCATCCCAACATTGTGCCGGTGCACGACATTGGCCTCGACCCGCAGGGCCGTCTGTTTTTCACCATGAAGTTCGTGCACGGCGAGTCGCTCGCGCAGATTCTCGAGCAGATCCGCCGACGCAGCCGCAACAACAAGAACAAAACGAAGGGCACTCGCGAGGTCACCTACCGCGGCTTCAACCTCGCACGGCTGTTGCAGGTCTTTCTCAAGGTCTGCGACGCCATCAGTTTTGCCCACGCCAAAGGGGTCATCCACCGAGACTTGAAGCCGGAAAATGTGATGGTCGGCGCCTTCGGTGAAGTGCTTGTGATGGACTGGGGCGTCGCAAAACTGATTGAGCCGAAAGCCCCCGAGAAGGAGGTGCCCGCCGACAGCCGCGAACGGGTGAAGCGCCGCCGCTCCAGCGGCAGGCTGCCCCGCATGGGTGGCCTCGTTCAAACGGGTTCGGCCGGCACCGAATACGACCACCACGCCACGAGCAAGTCGGGACGCGTGCGCTCCAGCCGTGCCGAAAACTCCTCGCTGCAGTCGCAGACCGGCGACATTGTCGGCACGGCCATGTATATGTCCCCGGAGCAGGCCCGCGGCGAAGTCGGCTCCCTCGACGAGCGCACCGACGTCTACGCGTTGGGGGCGATGCTCTACGAAATCCTTACGCTCGAGCCGCCGTTCGACGGGCACAATGTCTTCATGATTCTGCGGGCCGTGCTCGACGAGGAAGTGGTGCCGCCGCGCACGCGCGCTCCCGAGCGCCAAATTCCCGCCGACTTGGAGCACATTGTCCTGCGGGCCATGGAGAAGAACCGCGCGGACCGCTACCCCTCGGCCGAGGCACTCAAGGCGGATCTACTCAACTACGTCGAGGGGCGCATGATCGAAGCCGCAAGCTACACCTCCATGCAACGCATCAGCCACTGGCTGCGCCGCCCGGCGAAACTCGCTGCGCTCGCTGCGGCACTCCTGCTTGTGGGGGCGGCAACATGGGTCGTGCTCACCCACCCGGCGCTGTTCGGCGAGTCCGGTGCAACGGATGCGCAGCACGTGGAGGCGCTTGAGTCGCTGGAGCAGCGGCTGCACCGCATGGAGTCGCGTGCACACGACGCGCGAGCGGCTAAAAGACACGCGCGCATACAGGAAACGCGTCTGCGCCACGCCTGGCTCAACGACTTGCGGCAACAACTCGACCGCTACGTCGCCGCCGGCGAGCTGCACAAGGCGCAAGCGACCGTTTCACGCTGGCAACGCCTCGTGCAGCGGGAGAAGGACCCGGCACTCGCGCTCGCCCGTGCCAACGTGTTTCGCCTGCGTGCCGGCGGCGCCGTCAAGGCCTTTGACGTTTCCGTGTTGCCTCGCGGAGCATGGCGGATGCGCTGGGCCGTCGTGCCGGCCGAGCCGCGAGCTGGGGACGCGGTCCAGGGGGAGTCGCCGGCGGTGTTGCTCGTGCGCGCCCAAGGGCGAGACCTGTACGCATACCACGCGGCCACTGGTGAGCGCCTCCTCCGCCTCGAGCGCCTGCCCAGTCGCGTGCGTCACCTCCTGCCCGACCCCAACGTGCGCGGCCGCCTGGAGGCGTACGACCAACACGGCCGGGTACACCGACTCGAACTCTCTCCGGTGGCCGACGCCCTCCGAGTGGAGAGCGCACAACGGTAAACGGACCGACCCGCGCACCCCTGGCAGTCGCTTGGCTCGACTCGTTGCCTTCGCACCCGGAAAGCGGCCGCAACCGTTTAAATATCAAGCGTCGCGCCTGCCCTCGGGCGAGGCGAGCAACCGCTGCGCGGAGGCAAGATCTTGAATGACCGCGATGCCTTCGCCTGCGTGCGCCGTCGACGCCCCACTCCCTCCGACGATCAGCCGCACATCGCGGGGAACCGACTCACGCAGGGCGACCAAATGCGCGCCGTTGCGGTGCGGGTCGCCGTGCGCGGAAACACTGATCAAGATTCGGCTCGCACGCGTCCGCTGTGCCGCCTCGGCAATCTCGGCCAAGGGCGTGTTCGCGCCGAGGAACACGAGGCGGTAGCCACATTCGGCGGCAATACACGCAATCATGTGTAGGCCGAGGTCGTGGCGCTCGGTGGGCAAAGTAGCCAGCACGAGTGTCTTGCCGTGGCTGTTCCAATGGCTCAGCGGCTTCCACAAGTTGGAGAGTTCATAACGCAGATGTTCACTGGCGAAGTGTTCCTGAGCAACCGACAAGTCGCCGCGCGCCCACTCCTCGCCCACGGTCTGAACGAACGGTCCGACCCGTTCGACCAGAAAGACGGCCGTGGTCATACGCCCCCACTCGGAGAGGAAGTCATTGACGAACGCTTCGCCGTCGAACCTACGAATGCTGGCCAGCCACCGTTGGACGGTCGTCTCACGCGCAATTCGCTCGCTGGCTTCGTCCTGGGCCGGCTGATCCTTGCCGCGGCCGTCGGATGGACCACGGGTCATTTCGTGTGACATGTCTCGTCGTTGCCGCATGGGCGAATCCAAACCGCGTTCGACTCTGCGGAGCCTTTAGAAACCAGCTTCCGTACTTGAGCGGCAGCGCCCAGCTCCGCTTCAATGGGAGTGGCGGCGCTGCGCGACGCAGAATTGCCACGCCGCCGTAGCCAGCTTCCCCCACCTTGCATAGCCTTCGCGACACCCACCGGCACGCTCGGAACAGTGGAGCCGAAGGTTCCGTAGTTTGCACGTTCTCTTCCGAACCGGAGCGTTTGCCGTGAGACCGTATCTGGCGCCGCTTGCCGTGCTTCGTACGGCCGCAAAGGCGGTCGCTTTCGCTGTATCCCTACGAGCAAAAAACGCGTGTGCTCCGCCGTCCCGTTCCCGAATTCGCACTTTTTCAACACATCCGAAACCTGCGCCCGTACCCACATCTGCCTGTAACCTTTTTCGGTTGTTTAGCTGGCCCCAGATCTCGGTACGGAGGTCGTGAACGACTTTGCGCACTCGCCGACAGGCTCTTTGGGCGCGCTCGCCTACTCATCATACGGATTCGGCCTCGTGGTGCGTCGCAAGCCAAAGCCGCGCTCCGGTTTCCTCCGCTCGACGAAGCCCGAAATCAGCCAGTGGCGCTGCAACGCCAGGATCAATTCGTCGGTGTGCTCCACCAACTCGCGCGTTGAGCGCACCATGTGCGGCAACTCGTGCGCCGTCGAGGCGAGCGACTCGCTCAGCACGCGAAGATCCCGGAGCAGCAAGTCGGTGCGTCCCGCGGCCGACTCAATGGCCGGAGCGCTACGGCCGGCGGCGTCGGTGAGCGGGCGCACGTCGTCCATGATGGCGTTGGCGCGACCGACGGTGTGTTCCGCTTGCTTGAGGATGCCGACGACTTCTTCCTCGATGCGTGCCATCGAATCCGTGCGCTCTTGCCACTGTTGCGGCCCCATCACCACCTCGAGCATTCCCGCCTCTCCCTCGGCGACATCGCGCACTCGCGCCTGCATCTCCGCACCCAGCATCACCTCGACGAGCGGCTTGTCGTCGAAGAGGATGCCGGCAAGCGTCCGCCGACCGGTGTCGAGGTCGTGGGCCATGTTGCGCAAACTCTGCGTCACCGGAAGCATGTCCTCGTCGACGCTGTGCGCAATCCGCTCCACGGTATGCTGCACCGTCTCCGAGGTGTTGCGGCCGAGCAGCTCGAGTATGCCGTTTCGCTGCTCGTCATTCAGCCGCATGCTCAGGATCTTGATTTGTTCGACAATTTCCGCGGCATCCGCCCCCATGGTCTCGAAGTCGCTCGCTGGCGGAATCCAGGCGATCTGTTCCATCTCCCCCATCATCTCCGCCTCGTCGCTGCCAAGGTCTACAAGCTCCAGTGCCGCAGAGCGCAACGGCCCGAGCGAGCCGCGAATCTGCACGCGCGCGTCGGTCTTGATGCGACGGTAGTTCTCCGGTCGGTCAATGCGAAAAACCACCTCGACGAGGCCGCGTTCCATGTCCGGCGCGACCCGTTCCACCTCGCCAATCTTCATGCCTCGCCAAAGTACGTTCGTGCCCTCGCGCAGATTGTAGGTCTCGTCGAGAATCATCACGTAGCGCTGTTTGGCGACAAACTCGTCGGAATGCGCGGCGACGACGAAACCAACCCCGAGCATGAGCGCCGCGAGAACGAACAGACCGACCCACTTGTCGCCACGCGTGACTTCGGTTCGCATCGCTCAACTCCAAAGGGGGAAGGAAGCGGCAAAAAAGGGTCAGCGGTACTTGCGGCTCGCTCGGTTGAGAAAGTCGCGCTCCTCGTCGGTCAGCGACTCAATGCCGTCTTCGCTGATCTTCTGCAACAACTTCTCCATGCGCGCCTTCGCCTCGGGGTCCGCCCCCGAGGGAGGCGCCGACGTCGACGTCGAGGCCCCCCGCTGTCCCCCCGTTCTCTTGCGCAGCAGACGGAAACGGCCGTCGGCGGCGAAGAGCCGCAAGTCGAAGATGTAGTACACAAAGCCCGTGGCGAGCCCGCCGAGGTGCGCAAAATGCGCAATCCCGGCCCCCTGCGTCGCCATGCCAATGGGCAGCAGGGTCAGCACGACGACGAGCACGACGAAGAACGTCATGGGCATATTGACGAGGCCGAACAGCGAAACCGTGCGGTGCGGCAGCGCGAGCGCGGCAACGATCGCCAGGGCGAGAACTCCGCCGGAGGCACCGAGGGCGCGCGCCTCGACCGGGATGGCCAGGAACAGCGCCGAGCCGCCCAGCACACCGAGCACGAACAACCACACGAGATTGCGCGAGCCGACGACCGGCTCCTCCTCGAGCGTCTTGCCCAGAAAGAAGAGCAGCAAGAGATTGACCAGCAGGTGCCCGAAGTGCGCGTGCAGCAAGCCCGCCGTAAGCAGCGTGTGCAAATAAAGGTGCTCGAAGATGCCGGCGTGACTCAGCGAAAAATGCGCCAGCATCCCGCGCTTCCCCTCCGGCGGAATCACCGCGTAGAAGAGAAACAGCATGCCCATGCCAATGATCAGCGCCCAGGTCACAGGATGACCGCCGCCCGCCCCCGGCACGCCGCCACCGGTACCGGCCGGGCCCGTCGGCGTGGGGCGCTCGCGAATGTAGTCCCGGTCGTAAATCCCCATGGTGGACAGGCTCCTCCCGTAGGCATGGCAAGCAGTCGTGTAGCAAGAGTGACCGCCATGACACCGCTCGGACCGTTGGCGGCCGACCGGTTACGCTACGTGACGGTACGCAACCTCAACCCCCGGAGGTCATACGCAACGAACAAGGGAATGCGGCGGACGCTCGTCTCAATCCGCTAGCACCGCTGTACGGCGGCACCTTTCCGGTGGACGCTAGAGCCCCTTTACAACCAACACACAGGCAAATCCACGCACTCCCCACAATACCATAGTGCTCCGAAGACTGAATCAGCAGGTGACGCCGTGCAATTCGAATCGGTGGCATCGTGGCAGCCAAGTCCACAGGCGAGGCCCGTAGAGATGAATAAGACGCGGTGGACGAAGCCGAAGAGGAGCGACCAACCGCGAATCGTGGGACGGACCTCCGTGTCCGCCCAAAGTGCGCATCGGTCGTGGTTTCCGCGCACACCTTTATATCCGGGGCGCGCGTAGGATTTACGCGGGGTCGTTCGACGTTGCTCTCCCCAGCTGGGCACGGAGGCCCGCTCTACGAACTCGTGGTTGGTCGACGGTGAAGGCAGTGTTCGAATGATCGTTAGATGTCGACTAGTGCCGTTGGAGTCCCGTCGCGGTTTTGGGAACGGCCAAACCGACAGGAGTGGCTACAGGTTGCGGCGGTATTGGCCGCCTACTTCGTAGAGGGCGGCGCTGATTTGGCCTAGGGTGGCTACTTGGGCGGCTTCCATCATTTGCTCGAAGATGTTGCGGCCTTGGATCGCGGCTTGCTTTAGCTTGGTTAGCGCTTCGTCGGCTTTGGTGGCGTGGCGCTTTTGGAAGGCCTGGGCGGCGGCTAGCTGGTCTTCCTTTTCGTCTTCGCTGCTGCGGCGTAGCTCTACTTCTTGGGCTAGGGTGCCGTCGGCGTGGTCTTCCGGGTTGAGGAAGGTGTTGACGCCGATGATCGGTAGCTGGCCGCTGTTCTTGAGGTATTCGTAGTAGAGCGACTCTTCTTGGATGCGCATGCGCTGGTACGCCGTTTCCATCGCGCCGAGCACGCCGCCGCGCTCGCTGATCTGCACGAAGAGGTCGAGCACCGCTTCTTCGACGATGTCGGTTAACAGCTCGACGATGAACGCGCCTTGCAGCGGGTTCTCGTTCTTCGCGAGGCCGTATTCGCGGTTGATGATCAACTGGATTGCCAGGGCGCGGCGCACGCTTTCTTCGGTGGGCGTGGTGATCGCCTCGTCGTAGGCGTTGGTGTGCAGGCTGTTGCAGTTGTCCGCGATCGCCGTCCAGGCTTGCAGCGTGGTGCGGATATCGTTGAAGGCGATCTCTTGCGCGTGGAGGCTGCGGCCGCTGGTTTGGATGTGGTACTTGAGCTTTTGGCTGCGGTCGTTGCCGCCGTAGCGCTCGCGCATCGCCACGGCCCAGATGCGGCGGGCGACGCGGCCGATCACGGTGTACTCGGGGTCGAGGCCGTTCGAGAAAAAGAAGCTCAGGTTCGGCGCGAAGCCGTCGATGGGCAGGTCGCGGCTCAGGTAGTACTCGACGTAGGTGAAGCCGTTGGCGAGCGTGAGCGCGAGTTGCGTGATCGGGTTCGCACCGGCCTCGGCGATGTGGTAGCCGCTGATCGAGACGCTGTAGAAGTTGCGCACGTCGTTGGTGGTAAAGAACGCTTGTACGTCCCCCATCATGCGCAGCGCGAACTCGGTCGAGAAGATGCAGGTATTCTGCGCCTGGTCCTCCTTGAGGATGTCGGCTTGTACCGTGCCGCGCACGACGTTGAGCGCTTTGGTGCGCAGCTCGTCGTAGACCGCTTGCGGAACGATCCCCGCCTCGGCGAGTTCCTTGCCGCTGATGCCCAGCAGGGCGAGGCCCGTGCCGTCGTGGGTGCGCGGTAGCTCGCCGCGATAGGTCGGCGCCGGCACGCCCGCTTCCTGGTAGACGCGTTGGCGGTAGGCCTCGACCTCTTCTAGTTTGCCGTTGTCGCGGCACCACTTCTCGACCTGCTGATCCACCGCGGTATTCAGGAAGAACGCGAGCAGCATCGGCGCCGGGCCGTTGATCGTCATCGAGACCGACGTATTCGGTGCGCAGAGGTCGAAGCCGGAGTACAACCGCTTCGCATCGTCGAGCGAACTGATTGCGACGCCGGCGTTGCCGATCTTGCCCCAGATGTCGGGGCGCCGGTCGGGGTCCTCGCCGTAGAGCGTCACCGAGTCGAACGCCGTGGAGAGGCGTGCGGCGGGTTGGCCTTCGCTCAAGTAATGGAAGCGCTTGTTCGTCTTTTCCGGGCCGCCCTCGCCGGCGAACATCCGCGTCGGGTCCTCGTTTTGCCGCTTCAGCGGAAAGACCCCGGCGGTGAACGGGAAGTAGCCCGGCAGGTTCTCCAGCAGCAACCACTTCAGCAAGTCACCGCGGTCGGTGTACTCCGGCAGCGCAATACGCGGGATCTTGCTGTGGCTCAAGCTCTCGACGACGAGCGGCTGGCGGAACTCCTTGTCGCGGACGGTGTAGACGAACTCGTCCTGCTCATACTGCTTGCGCGTCGTCTCCCAATCTTCGAGCGCCTGGCGGGCCCGCGGGTGCAGTTGGTTCTGCGCCTCCTCGACGAGCTTGGCGAGCGCTTGCTGCGCGGTGTCCGCCTCCGCGGCGGTGCCATTGAACACCCGGGCGCGTCGGGCGTCGTCGCCGGCAGCCTGCTGCGCCTCGGCGAGTGCCCGCTCCAGCGCAGCGGCGCGGCTCGCCACGTCGGCTTGCTGAATCGCCTCCTCCTTGTAGCGGCGCACCGTATCCGCAATGTCGTTCAAGTAGCGCAGCCGCTGCGGTGGAATGATCCGCGTGATGTTGTCGCCGATTTCGAGCTCCGCCCCCTCGATGAACGTCGAGGCAAGCGGCTCGCCCGTCGCCTCGCCGACCCGCTCGAGCAGCGACTTATACAGCCCGTTCACGCCGGGATCCGCAAAGCGCGACGCAATGGTTGCATAAACCGGCATCTTCTCCAGCGGCTCGCTGAACGCCTTTTGGTTGCGCTGCACCTGCTTCTGGATGGCGCGTAGCGCGTCCTTGCTGCCCTGGCGCTCGAACTTGTTGAGCACGACAAGGTCGGCGAGGTAGAGCATGTTGTGCTTCTCGAGCTGCAACTGCGCGCCGAATTCCTGCGTCATCACGTACAGGCTGACGTCGGCGACCTCGACGATCTGCTTGTTCCACTGGCCCACGCCGGGCGTCTCGACAATCACAAGGTCGAAGCCGGCGCGCTTGAGCTTGTTCACCGCGTGGTACACCGCCGCGGGGAGTTCCGTCTCGCTTTCGCGGGTGGCCAGCGAGCGCATGAAGACGCGCGGGTGGCTTGCCGTGTTGACGCGAATGCGGTCGCCGAGCGTGGCGCCGCCGGTGGCGGTAATTGAGGGGTCGACCGCAAGCAG
>SKZP01000273.1 GCA_007127275.1 Planctomycetota bacterium | reverse complement strand
TCGTCGACCTCGGCGTGCCGGCCGAGCGCGTCCACTGTGTGGGCAGCGTGAAGTACGACGGGGCAGCGGCGCCGGACGAAACGGCAAACACGCGACGAGAGGCCGTGCGCGACGCATTCGGCGTGGGTGCAACGGAGCGAGTAATTGTCGCCGGCTCGACACATCCCCCGGAGCATGAGCCGCTTGTGCGCTGCTGGCAACGCGTGCGCCGGGAGCGTGACACGCCCGTGCGGCTCGTGATTGTGCCGCGCCACCCGGAGAAGCCACAGCCGGCGGCATACCTTGCGGCGCAAAAGGTTCCCAGCTTGAGACTCTCCGAGCTCGACACGGCGTTGTCCGCCTCCTCGAGTGCACCTGCGACGACGGTGCACTGGCCCGCAGAGGCGGTATTGCTCGGCGACGTGATGGGGCGGCTGCTCGAGGTATACGCACTGGCAGACATTGCCTTCGTCGGCAAAAGCCTGCCCGGGGTCGCCGAAGGCGGAGGGCAAAATCCGCTCGAGCCGGCCGCGCTCGGAGTGGCGACGGTGTTCGGCCCACTGATGCGCAACTTCGACACCATCGCCGCCGACCTCGTCGAGCGAGGGGCCGCATGGCAAGTCACCGACGAAGAGTCGTTGCTGCTAGCGTTGCGCACCTTGCTCAACGACGACGCCAAACGCCAACGCCTCGGCGCCGCCGCCCAACAAGCCGTCGAAGCCGGCCGCGGCGCCGCCGCCCGCACCGCCGAGGCGTTACGGCAAACGCTGACAGGTAGGGACGCCAATGCAGAATTGATTGCACCCGCAAGGGGCGGCGGAGACTAACCCAACGCGGCACCCCCCAAATGCCGCCACGTCCCGAAGACGAAGCGACCGTAACGGTACGGACGCACAGCGCAAGATCACCGCACAAATGAAGTCGCTTAGCCGCAGAAGGCCGGTCGACTCCAACCCTCTATTAATGCAGGCTCAGGAGATGCACGGGGTGGGACTCGAACCCACGACCTACGGCTTGTAAGGCCGTCGCTCTAGCCAGCTGAGCTACCCGTGCGGGTGGGTGCGTATAGCATTTGGGGAGCTTCGCTTGAAGGTAGTGGTGGAAAACTTGACTGCTTTTTTGTTTCGGTGGGGCTCGTAGGTTTCGAAGGTCGTGTCGCAAGCTAGCTTGATTCCGTCGGTGGGGCCACTGAGCTCGACTCTGCTGCGTTGGTGTCGACTGCGCGGCTCAACGTGAGTACCTCCAAGCCGGCAACGACCTCATGCACGAGTTCATAAGGTCGTTGCCGACTTGGATTCGCGCTCCGGAGGGCTCGTTTGCGATGCTTGCCTTTCTGCCGTGCATGGCCTTCGCTCGTGACGCAACAGCTACGGATTCAATCTTGACGCTCTGCTAGGCCGAGGTGGGTGCGGTCGGCGGTTGTGAGGTGGATCTCGTTGCGGGGGATGCGCGTGGGGTCGAATTGCGCTTGCAGCGACTCGACAGTAAGGTCGCTCGGCGTTGATTGCTGGCCGAGGGTGTAGGCGAGCCAGCCGAGGACACGTTCGGCGGGAATGCCTTGCTTGCGTAGGTGGGCAATGCGGGTGTCGCCGTCGCGCTTGGCGAGGCGGCGACCGGCGGTGTCGCGCATCAGCGGTAGGTGGTAGTAGTTCGGTGGGGCCATGCCGAAGGCGCGGTAGAGCAACAGGTGGCGGTGCGTCGTCGGCAGCAGGTCGGCGCCGCGGACGACTTCGGTGACCCCCATCTCGATGTCGTCGCTGACGACGGCGAGGTGGTACGAGGGCAGTTGATCGAGGCGGGTACTGACGACGAAATCGCCGCTGCTTTCGTAAAGGTCGACGGTGTGCGGACCGTGAAAGAGGTCCACGAACGTGCTCTCACCCGGCTCGACACGCATGCGTAGGGCGGCGTTGCGGCCGGATTGCGCCTGCGCCTCGGCCCGGCTGTTCCAGCGGCCGCGGCATGTATTCGGGTAGCGCGGTTCTTCGCCGTCGTGTGGTGCGTCGAGCGCGGCGAGGATGTCCTTGCGGGTGCAGGTACAGGGATAAACGAGGTCTTGCGCGGCCAGTTTGTCGAGGTAGCGGCGGTAGACGTCGGAGCGCTCGCTTTGCACGTAGGAGCCGTGCGGCGCTACACTCTTCAGCGGTTGCGAGTCGGGCGGGCCGTAGTCCCAGTCGAGGCCGAGCCAGCGCAGGTCTTCGTAGGACTCACGCACGGTTTCTTGCTGCACCCGCGGGTAGTTGAGATCCTCCATGCGCATGATCAGCGTGCCGCCGGCTTGGCGGGCGCGCAGCCACGTGACGAGGAAGGTGCGGGCGTTGCCGAGGTGCAGATAACCCGTAGGGCTCGGGGCGAGGCGGCCGACGTACATGCTGGTTGCGTGGAGAAGGGGGAGGAGACGGTGCGACGCGACCCCGTGGCCGGCGTTTCAACGTACAACTCTTCAGAAGCAAACGCTCGGCCCTACCGTGGGGCAACGACCTCGGCCCGCGGCCGACTGAATACGCCCCCCGCTCGAGGGCCACTGCGTGCGCCTCCGGTCCGAAGCCGTCGTAGCGCTTGGGCGTCCGCTAGAGATACTTGAGAGTGGCATGCCGGGCACCTGCGGCGTTTATAAACAATGGCAGTGGAGAATGTGCAAGGGGCGGTGGCGAACGTGCCGCACCGAGTCCACGCGCGGTGTTTCGCTCGACGTGACGAACAGCACCGACGTCTTGTTTTCGGCAACTTGCACAACGGCGGGTCCCTCTCTCGGTGGGCCATTGCCGATTATTTCGGTAAGTGCTACACAGCCGCTTAACTTACCGCGCGGTCAGCCCCCCTGGTCGGCAACGAGACTCTGCGCATGTTTTTGCCCCGCTTGTTTGTGCGACGGCCGGTGATGGCCGTGATGCTTGCCGTGGCGATGATCTTCTTTGGTCTGCTCGCCAACGCGCAAATTGGGGTGTCGTTGTTTCCCGACGTGGAGTTTCCCATCATCACGGTAACCAGCGAGTTGCCGGGGGCGGATCCGGAAATTGTCGAGCAGGAACTGATTGAGCCCATTGAGGATGCGGTCAGTACGCTCTCGGGGATTCGCGCGTTGCGCAGCGTTTCCTCGCAGGGGATTGGGCAGGTATTCGTTGAGTTTGAAACGACCGTCGACGTCGACGTCGCGGCGCAGGACGTGCGCGACCGTATCCAAACGGTGCTGCGGCTCTTGCCCCCGGATGCGGAGACGCCAACGGTGGAGAAGCTCGACCTCGACGCACAGCCGGTCCTTTCGGTGATTGTCTCCGGCCCGGAGGAGATTCGCGAGGTGACGGCGTATGCGGAAACCTTGCGAGAGCGGCTGCAGCAGGTCGACGGCGTCGGCACGGTGCGCCGCATTGGCGGCCGCGAACGGGAGGTCCGTATCTGGCTCGACGCGCACGCCTTGGATGCGCACGCCCTTGCGCCGCTGGAGGTGCTTGGCGCACTTCGTCGCGAAAACGTCGAAGTGCCCGGCGGCCGCTACGAGGAGGAGGCGCTCAAACGCGAAATGACCGTAAAGACCGACGCCCGCCTTTCCGAGGTGCGCGACTTCGAGTCCCTGATCCTTGCCCAGCGCGACGGCACACCCATCCGCCTCGGCCACGTCGCCACCATTGAGGACGGCCTCGAGGACGAGCGCACCCTTGCCCGTTTCAACGGCGAGCCGGCCATTGCCCTGACCGTGCAGCGCCTGAGCGGCACGAACATTGTCGAGGTCGCCGAGCGCGTCAAGGCAGAGGTCGACGAGATTCAGGCGTTCGAGGACGAAACCGGCACGGGCTACCGCCTCTTCGTCACCCAGGACATGTCGCACTTTGTGCAGATTTCCATTGGTGCCGTACAGACCGACATTGCCATTGGCGCGACGTTCACCTTCTTCGTGATTTTTTTCTTCCTCTTCAACCGCCGCCTCACCTTCGTCGCCGTGGTGATCATCCCCACCTCCATCCTCGCGACGCTGGCGACCATTTATTCGTTCGGCTTCACGCTCAACAACGTCACCATGCTGGCGATCTCGCTCGTCGTCGGTCTCGTCGTCGACGACACCATTGTGATGCTGGAGAACATTTACCGTCACTACGAATCCGGCAAGACCCGCATGCAGTCCGCTCTCGACGGCTCGCAAGAAATTGGCTTCGCCATCATTACCGTCAGCATGGTGCTGATGGCGGTGTTCGTGCCCGTTGGATTGATGACCGGCATGGTCGGGCAGTTCTTTTTCGAGTTCGGCGTCACCGTCGCCGTGGCCATTGCCTGGTCGCTCACGCTCGCCCTGACGCTTACGCCCATGCTGTGCTCGACGGTAATCCGCCGGCGCGTCAAGCTCGGCCCCGTGGCGCGGCGCATTGATTTCGGCTTGAGCACGCTCGACCGCTGGTACCGCTGGGTGCTGCGCCTCGCCATTCGGCAGCGTCTGGCCACCATTGGCATTGCCTTTGGCGTGCTCGTGCTGAGCCTTGTCCTTGCGGCGCTGTTCATGCAGTCGGAGTTTACCCCGCAGGACGACCGCGGCGAGTTCAACGTCAACGTGCGCCTCGACGCGGAGCTTGGTGCCAGCCCGCGGCAAACCGAAGCGGTGCTCAACGACGTCGAGCGAATGGTTCGCGAGAACCCGTATGTCGTCGAGACATATCTCGCCGTGGCCGGGGATGCGCAGCAAAGCGCGAACCTCGGGCAACTCTTCGTTACCCTGACCCCGTGGGGGACGCGCCCGGGGGAAGCGACGGTCCGCGAAGAATTGCGTGAACGGCTCGCCCAGGCGCAGCGTGATGGGGAGTTGCCTCGGCAGATGACCGTTGACGTCTCCGAGATTGCCCCCGTCGGTGGTGGCGGATTCGCCTCGCAGCCGGTGCAGTTCTTGTTGCAGGGCCCGAACCACGACGTGCTGCAAGCGGCCGCCGACCGGCTTGCCGAGTTGATGGAGGAGGTGCCGGGGCTGACCGACGTGACGACGTCCGCCGAGGCCGGCCAGCCGGAATTCGCCTTCCGCGTCGACCGCGAACGCGCCAGCGACCTCGGCATCTC
>SKZP01000150.1 GCA_007127275.1 Planctomycetota bacterium | reverse complement strand
TGTCGCGGCGGCTCCGTCGTCAGCTCACGAAGCCACATCCGGGTCAGTTACCGCAACTTCTTTCACTGCAACAAGCGCTGGCAACTGCTCGGGCTTCGACTGGCCTCTTAGGAGCTGACAGGAAATTCATTCCGAACGTTGAGCGTTACGAGCGAAGGCTATGCAAGGCGGAGGAAGGTGAGCAGCCAGGCGTGACGAGTCACGTCGAGCCGCGCAACCGACGACAACGAAGCAGAGCCGAGCGCAGCAACTCAACCTCGGAAGTATTTTCTGACAGCTCCTTAGGCGCGGACGCGAGCTTCATTTCGCCACCAAACCCTTTCCCTTCCCAAGCCCATGCCCGCCACCTTTACGCACCTTGTACCCGCCGACTTGGGGGCAGTAGATTTTCACAGCGAGTTTGCGCTCGACGTGCTCAACGGGCTGTCGCAGGCGCCGAAGCAGTTGCCCTCGAAGTATTTTTACGACGACCGTGGCAGCGAGTTGTTTTCGCGGATCACCAGTGTGCCGGAGTACTACCTAACCGACTGCGAACGCGAAATTTTCGAGACACATAAGGCGCGCATTGCCGAGGTGATTGGCGAGCAGCCGTTCAACCTTGTCGAGCTTGGAGCGGGCGACGGGCAAAAAACGAACTTGTTGCTCGAGCATTTTCTCGAGCAGGGACGCGAGTTTCATTACGTCCCGGTCGACATCTCGCAGGCTGCGGTGGAAGGATTTTGCGCGGATTGCGCGACGCGGTTTCCGACGCTCGAGGTGCACGGCCTCGTCAGCGACTACGTCACCGCGCTACGCTGGTTGAGCTCGCGGGAAAACAAGTGGCGCAATGTCGTACTCTTTCTCGGCTCCTCCATTGGCAACTTTCGCCCGGAAGAGGCACGGCAATTCTTCGTCAAGATCTGGAACTCGCTCAACGCGGGCGACCTCTTGCTGTGCGGCTTCGACTTGAAGAAAGACATCCCCACCATGGTCGCTGCGTACAATGACGAGGGCGGGGTGACGCGCGAATTCAACCTGAACTTGTTGCGCCGCATCAACCGTGAACTCGGTGGCGAGTTTCTGCTCGACAAGTTCACGCACTACGAGCCGTATGATGCGGAACTTGGCGCCATGCGCAGCTTCCTTGTCAGTCTCGAGCCGCAGTCGGTGTTTATCAAAGCCATCCGCCGCAGTTTCGAGTTCGACGCGTGGGAGGCCATTGATACGGAGTGCTCGCTCAAGTTCACCGACCTGCAGATCCGCCGGTACGCGGAGCGCGCCGGCTTCCAAATTCTCGAGCACCTCCACGACAGCCGCGAGTACTTTGCGGACAGCATCTGGCAAGTGCTCAAGGACTTGTAGCGCGCATTCGCTCAATGGGCTGATGCTCGAATGCCCGTACGGTTTTTGCTGCCGTCCAGCGACTGCGTGGTGAGCCTACGCCACTGCTTTACGAGCCGTGCGCCGCGAGCACCGCGGCACGGAAATCCTCGCGCTTGTGATCAATGGCCTGAAATATCTGCGCCATCAGGCGCACGGTGTCGCGCAACGGCGGTTGCAAGGGATGCGGCGTATACGGCGGACGGCGCAACGACGGCAGCGGCAAGTCGACGTCTTTGCCGTTAATGGATGCTCGCGCTCGGTCAATATCCAGGCGCAGATGCAGTTCTTCGCTTTCCCCGTCGCGCGCAAACGAGATGCGCAGCACCCCTTCCGCCACGCTTGCCTTTACGGGTACGCGCGGCTTGATTCGCTCGACGAACATTTGGGCGAGGTGCTCGACGACCGCGGTTCGCGCCTCGCGAACGGCGTGGCAGGAGCAGGCAGGAGCACTTTCGCTGGTCGTTACCGCCAAGGACGCGTCCCGCAGAGCCTCGCCAATCACCTCGTCCGGAACGTCACGCACGGATACGCTTTGCTGCGTGGAGAGCGTCGCGAAACGCATTTCCCCCGTTGCGCCGTCGCCGCTGACGAACATGGCCTCCGGCTCGGCGACGTGCTGCAACGGCCAACTCACCGCGACATCCTGCTCGGCAAACGGACGGCGAGGCGCAATCCCTAGGTCCATCTCCCAGCCGAGGCGGTGCAACTCCGCGGCAAGCGAGGCCATTGCGACGGGGCGGCCGGCCACTGCGCCAATCTTGCGAGCGCGCGACGAAACCTTGGCGCGCTCGAAGATGCGGAACAATTGCGCGAACGGCTGCGTGATCCGCTTACGAATCAGGGTCTCGCGCCACGCCTTGAGCGTGCGCCGCGCCTCGAGATGCAACGGATGAGCAAGCACAAGGCCGTTGCCGGATGCCACCGCAAGCGCCTCGCTGTGGAGACCGCGCAAGATGAGCTCACCCGTTTCCTCATCCAGCTCGGGTATCCCCTCCTGGTTGCTCTTCTCGTCAAAGAACACGAGATTCGGAATCACCAGCGCACCGACCGGGTGGTGCATCAGCCGCACGAGAATGTCGTGCGCGAGCGGAGTACCAAGAATCATCTTTCGGTCCAGCAACCGGCACAGCTCGTCGTACGCCGGCCGCAACTCGGAGAGACCGAGGCGGGCGCTACGGTATTCCTCCGACTCCGAGACTTCCCGGGGCACGGTCTTGAGCGGCCGCTCATTTGGATACAGCTTGATAACCTGTAATGTCGGTACACCATTTTCGTCGAGCGTGGCTTCGACGAGGTACCGTTCGTGCACGACGACGGGCAATTCGAGCCGCGTGGTTTCGAAGCACGAGTCGCCGAGCGACCAGGCCAGCCGCATGGGCTCGCTGACCCCGACGTTGTGCGCGAGGTTCGTCACCCCGACGTGCGCGTGCTCGCGACCCTTGGTGGGCTTGTTGGCAATCAGTCGGGACGCGGCCGGCGTATGTTGTTGCCAGTGCTTGCGCAACAGCTCGAAGCGCGCGCGCACAACCTGTTCACGCTGCGCCGCCGAGCCCGGCAAGGGAAGCACCCCCAGCAGGCGCACGGCCCGTGGCTCCCCTTTTTGTGCCGCCGCACCGACCTCCGCGTCGGACTCCCCAAGCAGGGCACGCACAATCTCGGTCACATACGTCGGCTCGGCACGCACATACGGAAATGCCTCCCATACGGCCTGACGAGGCGTCTCAGCCAGTTGATTCCACGCGCGCAGAAACCAGTCGCGTTCAATGACCCCCGTCCATCGCTCGGCGTGGCTGTGAATGCCGCGGTTGCCCAACGCCCGCCGGATCTGGTTTTCAATGCGCGGCACTTCGTCGTACAACGGCTGGCCGTCCTCGAAAGTTCGCGCATGGGCGTGGCACCAAGTGACGAGTTCGTCGAGCCCCTGCCAGTTTCGCACCGCCTCGACCTGCGACGCCAACCAGGGCGCAATCACGGCTGCGGTGGCGAGTGTCCAGTCGGAAAGCGTCGCCAGTTCTTCCTGGGGCAGGGTTTCGCCGCTGCGCAAGCGCGTGTGCCGCAGAACGTGCCACAGACTCGAGCCGACCGACTCCACTCGCTCATCCGTGCTAAGCTCGCGAAGCTCGTCAAGTCGCCGCAAGGCGAGCATGATCACCTCGCGCCCCGGCCAGAGCGGTACGTTCTTGAACGTACCGTTCACCGTGTGAAAGTGCGGCGCCGCGGTCATCGCCTCGAGGCGCTCGAGACAAAGCTTCTCAAGAAAACGTTCCGTGCGTGAACCTGGGGGCACCGCGGCGGTTACCCGCGTGGTGCCGAGCAGCAAGTGACTTTCCAACACCCGCAACAGTTCGGGAAAGTCTTCAATCAGCGGACGCATCTTCGCCTCGGTCAGCACACCGACATCCAGCGCACGCCACAGAAGCGCGCCGACGACGAGCACGGACGCGGGCAAATGTCCCGTAACCTCGGCGGTAAAGGCGCGAAACGCTTCGACACAGCGCTCAAGCACAAAGGCCTCGGGCGTACCCAGCAACTCATGAGAAAGCACCAAAAAAGCAGAGGTGCTGACCGCCGGGGGCGTGAGTCTGTGCAACCCGTATTCCTCCACACGGGCCAGCAACGTCGCGACAACGCTCTCGACGACACGCTTCGACTCGGGGGTGGGTCGCTCAATCAACCAAGTTTCGAGCAAGTCCCCCAGCGCGGCCGGAATGGCGTCGTCTTCGCCCAGTGCCTGCTGAGCCCAAATCAACAAGGCGAAGCGGTCACACGCCTCCCCGAATTCCTGCTCCGCCTCGGCGGCCAAGCGACGTACCGAGTGGACCTCGGGATGCAATCCCAAAATCCCCTGCGCGGCATATTCCACCGGGCGCACGACACGGTGTGTTCGGTACAGTCGCCGCTGAAGCGGCATGCTCGCCCCACTGGGGCGATCCACATGCCGGCTTCGCAAAAACGATACGAATCGACCGTGTTCCTCCGGTGAGACGGACGAGGAAAGACGTTCAACGGCTTGCAGCACCGGCATGCTGCCTCGGTGGTAGAAGTGTCACGAAATTTCCAATCCTGAAGTTATAGGCAGTCATCCTAGTCTTCGCAATTGCGAATTAGAAGAAAACGGCTTCGGCACGACTCGCATCTTCCAGGGTCAAATCTACAGGACACTTGCGTCATTTGCGCACGCTACTTGTCCTGCTGCAACAACATTCAATTTTCAGCACGACAGAGAACGGCAAAGTAGTCGTGTACATTAAAGTTCCTCAGGCCGCTAAAAGGGAGAGTGAGGGTGAAATGAACGACCGCTTCGAACCCTTTGGGAAACGGCCGGACGACGGGCAAGGTTGGCAAAATTAGTTCTGTGATGAAACGGTCGTTGGCCGAAATGGGGGCCGGCACAGCGCCTCGCGGCAGCGCCAACGCTCGGACAGCGGAGGGGAGAACTACGGACAACGGACACGACCGCGCGGCGCGGCAAGTGCGTCCGTTCGAGCCAGCCCCTTCGCTTCCCCTGACCGTGCGGCTTTTCCTTTTTTGAGGTAATGTTGTTGCCCACGCTCTCGCGCCGCGACCGGTGGGGACGCTGTATTCACCGCACCCGCAAAGACCAAGCGCGTGAATACGCCCGTTCTTGACCGTGGAAATGCTCGGGGATTGGCGACGTTCCTTGGCC
>SKZP01000487.1 GCA_007127275.1 Planctomycetota bacterium | reverse complement strand
TCGGCCTCGCCGGCATGTTCGCCGACTCGCCGGACTTTGCCGGTGGCGAGCGCATCACCATCTTCACCTACGGCTCCGGCTCGCAAGGGGAGTTCTACACCGCCCGCATCTGCCCCGGTGCCAGTGAGCGGATCCGTGCCCTCAATCTCGAGAAAAAGATTGAGCAACGCGTCCCGGTTAGCGTCGCACAGTACGAGGAGATTGAGAACCGCCGCGAAACGGAACTCATTGACAACGGCAATGTCACCGCCGACCGCAGCGGCTTCGGCAACGTCTACGAGCGCAACTACGCCGGCCAAGGGCTGCTTGTGCTGGAAGGCGTCGAAGACTACATCCGCCACTACACCTGGAGCTGAGTAGCCCAGCGCGGCAATTGGCGCTTGCACTTGCGCCCTGTGCTCGCCACGTCTCGTTCAGGCTCGACGGCATTTCGGGCAAACGCCCTGGGCTCGCCTCGGAATTGAAAACGGGGCGGAATTCCGCGACGCGCCCTCACTTGCCGTAGCGGCGCTGGCGTAGATCAAAGGCACGCAGTGCGCGTAAGAAGTCAATCTTGCGGAACGCCGGCCAGAACGTGTCACAGAAGTAGTATTCGCTGTATACGCTTTGCCAAAGCAGAAAGCCGCTCATTCGTAGTTCGCCGCTGGTGCGGATAATCAAGTCCGGGTCCGGAACGCCGTTGGTGTAGAGGTACGGGTCAATGTGGCTCGCTTGAAACTCGCTGGCAACCTCGGCGAGCGGCCGGCCCTTCTCGGCTTCGTCGGCAAGGTACCGCTTCAACGCGTCGGTGACCTCTTCGCGGCCGCCGTAGGCGACGGCGACGTTGAGCTGCAACTTCGTATACTCGCGGGTCGCGTCCTCGGCGCTCTTGATGGCTTGTTGCAGTGTCGGCGGTAGCATGGCCATACGGCCAATGTTGTGAATGCGCACCTGATTTTGGTGCACGCGCGGGTCACCAACGATCTCGCGAAACTTTTCCTCGAAAAGCTGCAGCAGTCGCTTGACCTCGCTTTCCGAGCGCTTGAAATTGTCAAGCGAGAATGCCCACAAGGTCACGTACCGCACGCCGAAGTCGTGGCACCAACCGAGCACGTCGTGCAACTTCTCCGCACCGGCTTCGTGGCCGCGGACCACGTCGTCGTAGCCGAATTCGCGGGCGAAGCGGCGGTTGCCGTCCATGATGATCCCAATGTGCTCTGGCTTGCGCCAGGCGCGCGCCTTGCCGGTGAGACGCCGTTCGTAGGCGGCGTAGAGCGGCCGCTTGATCACGTGTTTGGTACGGTTCCAAAGCGAGCGCATGTAGGTGAACTTCTATCCAACGGGACATGCTTGGGAAACGTGAGCGAGCGCCTTACGCCCAGATGGGCAGCACATGGGACGTTTGTTCGGCGGCAAGTGCAGAGACCACGCTCTGCGAGGTGAAACTCGTGGCGACGCGAATCCGCCTCGCAGGGCTGACGCCCTGCGCTCGCCTTTTACCACAAACCAGGCGGAGATTCGCGGGTCATCCGCAGGCCGCGCTCGGCCGTGCTGACTTAACCGCGTGCACCGTCACTTCTTTCCCGTGACAGTGGCTGGGTTTGGCAGCGGTGCGCGCGCTGTTGTTGTCGGCGCCGGCGCAGGCGCGCTCATTGTGCGGCTGACGAGCCCAATGCCGGTGAGCAGCACCAGCGCCGAGCATCCTTGCAGCGGTGTGACCGGCTGGCCGAGCAACCACCACGCCAGCAAGGCAGAGCCAATGGGCTCGCCGAGCACGGCAACGGCAACGACCGTCGCCGGCAGGTGGCGCACCGCCCAATTGAGCGAGGTGTGCCCGACCAGTTGTGGCCCGAGCGCCAGGCCGAGCACAATCCACCAGGCCACGGCCGGGATGCGCGTCCACGCCGCCCCCTCGCCGGCTGCAAGGCTCCACAGCAGCAGCACCACCGCCGCGCTCGCGTAGGTCAACCAGATATACGGCACAAGCGAAAGTCGCTGGCGAACGTGTCGCCCGACGAGCAGGTACCCGGCCATGGCGACGGCCCCTGCCAGCGCAAGCGCGTTACCCAACAACGGCTGCCGCTCCCGGCTCGCCCCCGGCTCGCCGGCATCTGCGCCAAGGCCCGCGTCGGCAAGGCTGATTCCCGCGCTGCCCGCCACGGCCAGCAACATACCGAGCACAGCAATGCGCGGCAGCCGCTCTTTCAGTACCCACGCCGCGCCGAGCGCGACAAACATCGGCGAGGTCGAGACAAGCGTTACCGAGGAGGCCACCGAGGTGTAGGCCAGCGAGGCGAACCACGTCGCAAAGTGCACGGCAAGCAGCCAACCCGCAAGCAACGCAAGCACCACGTCACGGCGTGACGCCTCGGAAAGTGCGCGTCGCGAAGCGGGCCAGGCGGCAACCACGCCGGAAAGCACCAGTGTGGCGACGCCGAGTCGACCCGCTGCGAGCACAATGGTCGCCAAGCCGTAGCGGTCGTGGCCAATCTCAATCAGGATGGCCGCCGTCGAGGCAAGCGCAATCCCGAGCGCAAGCACCAGGAATGCCAGGCGCCGCGGCTGGGTTGGCTCGGAATTCGCCGTTGCCATGCGCGGGGTTTTCCGTGCTAGGATATGCGTGCGACGAGGAGGCCCGTTCACGTTCTGATGATTCGCTCGGGTTAATGTACCTCTCGCACGGTGCATCTAGGGAGAGGCCTAAGGATGAGTACGACCACCGCCGTAGTACGCGCCGCCATTGCGTATGTGAAGCCGGGGCCGCCCGCCACACTGGGTAGGCGACACGAGGCGCTCGAGGAGACGGTGTGTCGCTACGTTTTGCGCAAGCAGCAAGAAGGCGACGCCGAGGAGACCTCGGATGCGAACTCCGAATCCGGTGGTCCGGTCGAGCCCCTGGGGAGTTTGCCCGAGACGTCGACGCGAGCGTTTGCAAAGGAGCGAGGGGTGCGACTGCTCGTGCGTAGCAAGATTGAGCGACGCGGCAAGGCGAAACGAAACGGGTGACGCCCGTGTGTCGGGTTTTGTGCGCTGATTCGCGTCCTACGCAAGAGGTTCCGACCAAGCATTATCCCTGCAACAAGAGCTGGCCGCACCCCGCCCACGGGTTCAATCTTGCCGGCCTACTTGTCTTCGCGCATTTGTTGGCGAATGTGAAGGAGGTTTTGGCTGTGTTCGGCCTGCTCGCTTTCCGGCCAACGTTGGATGATGCGGCGTAGTTGCCAGTCCCCCAGCGAAACATTTCCGTTGAAGGTCCAGAAGCCAAGATTCAGGTGGACGTGCGTTTCGTCGACATCCAAGGCGAGGCTCGCGCGGGCGCGCCAGTAGACGTAGATGACCTCGTTGTTCGAGTTGTTGTCGTTGCGCAAGGCAATGCCGGCCCAGCGGAAGAGGTCGTGGAAGCGCTCCTTGTGCCACAGCAACTCAAGCAGGAGTTCGTAGCCTCCGGCAATACCGTACGCGCCGCGGTTGATTTCGAAGACGCGGATGAAGCGCAGGATGGCCTCGTCGTAGTCCTCCGCTTCGAGGGCTTCGTAGGCCTCGTCGAGCAGATCCCAACTGGCTTTGCGGATTTCGTTGGTCAAGTCGCGGGCGTCGCTTGCGGCGAGCCTGATCTTGGGGGAGGGGTCGCCTTGTTCGTCGTCTTCGACTTGCTCCACCCAGGAAAGGAAGCGCTCGAGTTGGGAGAGGGCTTGCCCGGGTCGGCCGAGCTCGTGGTAGAGCTGGCCGAGGTGGTAGCGGGCAATGTGCTGGCGCGGACGCCCCACCAATGCCTCGCCGTAGTGACGGATGGCGAGTCGTTTGTCACCGAGCGCCTCGGCGGTCTGGCCGTAGAGTAAGTGGAGCTTCGCGTCGCCGGGGGTGCGCTCAATGGCTTCCTGCAAGGCGCGCAGCGCCTCCTCCGGGTCGTCCTCGGCCAGGGCACGCATGGCCTCGTCATGCTTGCGCCGCGCGAGAATCTCCTCGCGAACCTTGAGCGTCGAAGAAAGCGGATTGGGCACCCAGCGCTCATACTCGTCGACCAGCTCAATCAGCTTGTCCTCGTCGGCGTCTGCGGCGGCGAGCATGCGAATTCGCATTTGCATCAGACTGCGCAGCGGCTCCATGTTCGGGTCGTCGCTTTGCGGCTCGACGGTCATCATGTATCCGTCAATGGCCTCGTTGCGAAACTCGGCGGCGGCCCGACGGTTGCCGCTTAGCATGGCGAGGCGGTGCCGGTCGTGCTGCAGCACGGCGATGGTCTGCCAAACCATCTGCGGCGCGTGGCCGTAGCGCAAGACCTCCCGGGCTCTCTCGTAGGCGACGCTGTAGAAGTCGGCCGCACGTTGCACCCGTCGCAGCACCTCGTCTTCCTCGAGCCCGTCGACGCGCGCCAGTTCCATTTCCTGGGCCCCCCAGCGCCAGTAGAACTGCGCGACGTCGAGCAACATTGACTCGAACTCTTGCCGGCGCTCGCGATGCAACTGATTCAGCGCGTTGAGCTTGTGCTTCTCGGCTTTGGGCCAGTGCGCCAAGCGCTCGGCAACCGGCAGGTTCTCGTTCTTCGTTTGCCGGTCGTGCCAGGAGCCGAGCCAGGCTTGACCGGGGAACCACTCGGGGTAGATTTCTGCCGCGATCATGTAGAAGGGGCGCAGGCTCGGATTGAGCTTGTCAATGTCCGGATTGTCGGAGATCACGTCGGTGACGAAGTCGTACAGCTGGTCTCGCACCTCGGGGGAGAGTTTGAGGGCTCGACTCAAGAGGTCGTAGACCGCCTCGGCGTCTTCGCTCAATGGCTCCTCCTCCGACTCGGGCATCTGCACCTCGTGGAACATCTCGCGCCACATTTCGAGGTAGAAGCGCCCCAAGCGCCTGGCAAGCGGGTCTCCTTGAACGCGGGCGGAGCCGTTCTCCTCGGCAATGTAGGCTTGCCGCATGAATAACTCCGCGTAGTCAATCTCGTTGAGTTGCAGGCGGGCTTCGCCACGGTAGTAGTAAAAGGTGTGGTAGAGTTCGCGCATTTCGGGGTTGCGCGGGTCGGTGTGGTAGGCGAGGTCGACGCGGCGGCTTACCGCTTCG
>SKZP01000459.1 GCA_007127275.1 Planctomycetota bacterium | reverse complement strand
GCAGGGACTCACATTCAGAAGCGATTTGCTGACAGCGGCTTAGCGGTTTCCGTAGTAGAAGACGATCAATGACGGAAACAACTCGTGGAATTGCTTTACCGCCTCCGGAGGCAGCTGTGCGGTCAATGTCGGTACACAATACACGAGAATGCGGCCCACCCCGGCGCCAATGCCGACCAGTCCCATCACGTCGCCCCAGATCACACCGATACGCGTCTTGCCGCCACGCACGATGCTCTTGATGATGAACTTGGCGAGTCGACCGACGAGGAACGCCCCGACGGTCACCATCACCGGAAATGCCGGGTTCTCGAAGAAGTCGTTGGCCGACGCGGAATGATAGGCGACGAAGCCGACCGAGACCACGAAGCCGACAACCAGCGCCGCGCGTATCGTTCCCACCGGCAGCCCCAGCGGTGCCTTGCCCGTTTGCTTCGCGTCGTCCTGCTTGCCGCTGCGTTGCGAAAAGTAGTACCCGACGACCAGCATAAAGGCGATCAACAACTCCGCAGGCAGCTCATACCCGAAGCGCCCAAGAAGCTCCGGCCTCGCCAGCATGTAATAGACGCTGCCGGCAATGCACAGGGCCAGTAGCGCGCGAATGGAGCCCGCGGGCAGCCCGAGTGGTTGGCGCTGCGGCGGAATCGCGGATGCGGGGGCGGACGCTTGCGCGACAAGCGGCGTGGCATCGGACATGACCGGTCGAGCCTCCAACTCGGCAGGAACACGGGAGGGCACACGTAAACGGGTGGATGCGCATTGTAGCCGGCCGCATATCAGCGTGCCAGACCAGAGTCCGTACTGGCGCACCGCGCACGCGGCACCGTCGGTTGGCGTCTTCGGCAGGGCTCGAAGGTAGTGCGCGACCGGGGGGAAGTGAATGCGAGGTCTCTGTTGCGCCGCGCCGGCGTGATATACTCGCCCGGCTAACCGCGGCAGCCAGACGCAAACCACAGCCGCCGCACTCAACCAACGGATTTCGGCGATGGCGAACAAGCGAGCCAGCTCCAATTCGGGCGACAGCCACGGCAGCAACGGCGGTGGCAACCAATCTCGACGCGGCGGCAGCGGCAACAGCGGCAGTGGCAGCACCTCGTCGTCGTCCTCCTCCTCGCCGTCGAAGCGCAAGCAACGGCGCAACGACGAAGAGTCCCTGGCCGAGGGTCAAGAGGAACAAGCCGGCAGCGGCAAGAAGTCGACCTCTTCCGCCCCCTCGTCGTCCACCTCCTCGGCGTCCGCGAAAAAGAAAAAGTCGAAGACCACCGCAAGCAAAACGAAAAATACGAGCACCAGCGGCGGCTCCAAGAAGAAGAACGGCGGTACCAAGAAGAAGAACGGCGGTACCAAGAAGAAAACCGGCAGTAGCCAAACCGCAACGAAGAAGAAAAAGAAGGCCGCCGGGAGCACAAGCAGCAGCGCGAAGAAAACGAAAGCGAAAGCAAAGTCGAAAACGCAGCGAACCTCGACGGCAAGAGCAAAGGCTACGAGTAGCAAGGCGAAGAGCGCGAGCAGTGCCACCGCAAGCTCGGCAAGCGCAACGGACGACGGTGTCAGCGTGCTTCGCGACGAGATGGTGCAGCGGCTGATCGACCAAGTCGGGGAGCAACTGTTCGAGCGCATGGACGAGCTTGTGCACACGGCACTCTCGCTCGTTTCGGAGCGCTTGGAGAGCAACGAACGGGCCATCTTTGCCCAACTTGCGCAACTCGAGGTGCGCGTCGAATCCGGCATCGACGCCGTGCAGCAGAGTGTCGCCGGCTGGATTGGCGCAGAGGACCCGAGCAATGTGTTGTTGCGGCTCGACTTGTTGCGCGAAAGACTGGACGCGCTTGATGAGCGCTTCGAGGTGCCGCGCGAATCGCTCGCCGAGTTGCGCACCGCGGTGACCCGCATGGAGTCGCTGCAAGAGCAATTGTCCGAGCGCATGGACCGCCTCTACGGTGCCCTCGCCGAGTTGACCGGGGATGTCGAGCGCTTGCGCTCGCACGTCACTCCCTCCGGTCCGCCACCCTCGGCCCTGCCGCGTCCCGTCGAGTAAAGCGTCCTGCAAGGCAAACCCGCGTGCTCACGTTGGGCCGCTGGGTCCGGTTTCGTTGCCAAGCGTTCGTGGAAACGTACTTCCGTCGTTCGTGACGCTCACGTTCGGAGTTGATTTTCTGTCTGCTCCTAACCGCCGGCGTAAATCTCTTCTCCCGCAGGCAGCCACTCCGCGACGGGGCGCACGATTTCGGTAAAGGTGCGGTGCGGCACGCTGAGCGTGTTCCACTTGGCGCTGCGCACGCGGGCGTGAGCCCGATAGGTCTCGACGTCGACGGCGACCGCCCCGAAACGTTTCTCCTCCAACGCAATCGGCGTCCAGGCGCGCTTGGGGACGACGTCATGGTCGGTGAGTCGGTACAGAAACACGAGCAGCCCCACCGTCGTCGGTCCGAACTCCTGCGACCAGGCCAACAGGGCTTCGAGGTCGCCACGGGTCACCCAATTTTCCCACTTGCTACCACCGGCGGTCGGAAAGCTGCGCCCCTTTACCTCGATCAGTGCGGCCGACTCGGCACCAAGTTGGACGAGATAATCGAAGTTCTTGGTCGGGCCGCGGTCGAGGATGGCCTGATCCAAGTCGCGAATGCGCCAGAAACGTTGGCGACGATGAACGAGGTACGTCTCGAAGCACCATTCGTATAGGTTCATCGCGATTCATACTCCAAGGCTGGATCTTCGGGGCCGGGTGTGTCGGACCAGCGATTATAACTACCTGTCTCCCAGAAGGATAGATAGGAATGCGCATTGCCGCCGTGGGGGCGGCCCATGGCTGGGCGCTCGCTGATGCGCCGAGCGCTGGCTACGGGCTTCGACGGTGGAACCGCCGCAAATGCGGTGCTATCGTGCGGCCGCTTGCGGTTCTTGTCGCGTTTGTGCGGCTTATGATTGAGGACACACGGCCATGTTCGAGAAGGTGGATAACCGGGTAAACTTCGTCCACGTGGAGCACGAAATGCTCAAGCTGTGGGACGAAACGGACGCCTTTAACAAGCTGCGCGAGCAAAACGCCGGCAAGGAGCCGTGGTCGTTTCTCGACGGGCCGATTACCGCGAACAACCCAATGGGCGTGCACCACGCTTGGGGGCGCACGCTGAAGGACGCGTTCCACCGCTACTTCGCGATGAAAGGCCATGAGTGCCGCTACCAGAACGGCTTCGACTGCCAGGGCCTCTGGGTCGAGATCGAGGTCGAAAAAGAGCTAAACATTGCCACGAAGAAGGAGATTGAAGACTTCGGCCTCGCCAAGTTCACCGAGGCCTGCAAGAAGCGGGTGTACAAATACTCCGACATCCAAAGCGAGCAGTCCAAGCGCCTCGGCTATTGGATGGACTGGAACGACTCGTACTTCACGATGTCGGAGGAAAACAACTACACAATCTGGACCTTTCTGAAGAAGTGCCACGAGCGGGGCCTGATCTACAAAGGGACCGACGTGATGCCCTGGTCGGGGCGCGCCGGCACGGCCTACTCCGACATGGAGGTGCGCGACGGCCGCAAGCTGACGAGCCACACCTCGGTCTTTGTGCGGCTGCCGATTCGCGAGCGGGAAAACGAGTACCTGCTGATCTGGACGACGACCCCGTGGACGCTGACGAGCAACGTTGGCGTGGCGGTCAACGGCGAGCTCGAGTACGCAAAGATCCAGGCGAAGCGAGACGGGGCGATCTACTACCTCGCCAAGGAGAACCTCAAGTACAAGCGCCTCGAGAAGGAGTACAAAGAGGGCTTCCCGCCGTTCGGCTCGTGGCCCAAGGACGTCCCGAAACTCAAGACGCTGGAACAGATTTTTAAGGAGCAAGGCGGCTTCGAGGTTTTAGAGACCGTACCCGGCTCGGAGCTCGTCGGCCTCACCTACGACGGCCCGTTCGACGAACTCGAAGCGCAACAGCGCCAGGGGGGCTACGCGAGTGATTTCGCGGTGCTGCCCGAGGAGCAGCGCGACTGGCCGGCGGCCCGTGAGGCCCACAAGGTGATTGACCCCGGAAAGGACGCGAAGGGCAACGCCTACGTCGTCGCCGGCGAAGGCACCGGCCTCGTGCACACGGCACCCGGCTGCGGCGACGTCGACCATAAGTGGGGGCTTGAGCACCAGCTCGTCGCCATTGCGCCGCTGGATGAGGAAGGCAAGTTCATCGAAGGATTCGGCGAACTCACCGGCATGGACGCTGCCGACAAGGCCGTGGCCGAGAAGGTGATCGAGAGCCTGCGCAAGAAGGGGCTACTCGTCGCGACGGAGGAGTATCCGCACATCTATCCGCACTGCTGGCGCACCGGCGTCGAGCTCGTCTACCGGCTCGTCGACGAGTGGTACATCTCGATGGACTGGCGCGAGCAGATCATGGCGGTCGCCAAGCAGATGGAGTGGCTGCCGCCGGAGATGCACGGCGAGGAGCGCGAGCTGAATTGGCTCGAGAACATGCGCGACTGGATGATCTCCAAGAAGCGCTACTGGGGCCTCGCGCTGCCCATTTGGGAGTGCGAAAAGTGTGCGCACTTCGACGTAATCGGCAGCCGCGAGGAATTGCAAGAACGCGCCACCGGCGGCTGGGACAAGTTCGACGGCAACACCCCGCACCGCCCCTACGTCGACGCGGTCACGCTGACTTGCCCCAAGTGCTCGGGCACGATGCGGCGCATCCCCGACGTCGGCAACCCCTGGCTCGACGCCGGCATCGTCGCCTTCTCGACGACGAAGTACAACACCGACCGCGACTACTGGAAGCACTGGATCCCGGCGGACCTCGTCCTGGAGTGTTTTCCTGGCCAGTTCCGCAACTGGTTCTACGCGATCCTCGCGATGTCGACGATGATGGAGAACATCCCGCCGGCCAAGCGCCTCGTCGGCCACGCCCTGGTCATGGACGAAGAGGGCCGGCAGATGCACAAGTCGGACGGCACGGCCATCTGGTTCGAGGAGGCGGCGGAGCAACTCGGCGTCGACACGATGCGCTGGATGTATTGCGCGCAGCCCTACATCCAGGACCTGCGCTTCGGCACCCGCCACCCCGGCGAGGAGGTCAACGTCGAGCTACCCGGCGGCCAAAGGATGACGCACACCGTCGACGGCGCCCGCCTCAACCGCGTCACCAGCAAGCCGGCGGATCACGTCCGCTACCGCGTGCTGACCACGCTGTGGAACAGCTACAGCTTCTTCGCGAACTACGCCCGGCTCTCCGGCTTCGACGCCAACATAGAGCAGGTGCCGCTCACGGAGCGACCGGACATCGACCGCTGGATCCTGAGCGAGTTGCAGCGCACCGTGCGCGCCTGCCGCGAGGCGTTCGACAGCTACAACACGCAGCCGGCGACGAAGGCGCTCGACGAGTTCATCGACCAGATGAGCAACTGGTACATCCGCCGCAACCGGGGCCGTTTCTGGCGCGGCGAAAACGCCAGCAAGGAAGAGCAGCGCGACAGCCTCGCCGCCTTCCAGACGCTGTACGAGGTTCTCGTCAGCGTGGCGAAGCTGGCCGCGCCGGTGATTCCGTTCGTCACCGAGTCGATGTACCAGAACCTCGTGCGCCGCACCGACGAAAGCGCGCCGGTCTCGGTTCATCTCTGCGCCTATCCGGAGGTCGAGTCGAGCAAGGAGGACACGGCGCTTTCCGAGCGGATGAACGCCGTCGTGCGCCTCGTCTCGCTGGGTCGCGCCGTGCGGGCCAACGTGAAGATTGGCGTGCGCCAGCCACTGCCGAAGATCCTGATTGTGCCGCGCGACGCCGCCGAGCGCGAAGCGGCGGAGCAACTTGCCGAGCAGATCCGCGAGGAACTCAACGTCAAAACGGTCGAGGTCCAAAACGACGCCGACTTCCTGACGCTCACGCTGAAGCCGAACTTCAAGACGCTCGGCCCCAAGGTCGGCAAGAAGATGAAGCAACTCCCAGCTGCGCTGGAACAGCTCGACGCACGCCAAGCACTCAAGGAGCTTGCCGCGGGGGCGCTGAAGGTCGAGCTCGAAGGGGAGACCCTCGAGCTAACCGAGGAGGACATTCAGGTCGACAAGCAAACGCCGGAGCACCTCGCGGTCGCCGACGACCCGTTTACCGTCGTCGCGCTCGACACCACGATCAGCGAGGAGCTTGCGCGCGAAGGTCTTGCCCGCGACTTTACCCGCGCCGTGCAGGATCTGCGCAAGCAGGTCGGCCTCGAAATTGAGGACCGCATTCGCCTCGCGGTGGAGACCGACGACGAAACGCTGCGCACGGCGCTCAAGGAGCACCGCCCCACAATCATGGAAGACCTGCTCGCGGTAGAAATGACCGAGTCCCTGCGGCAAGGGGCCGAGGCGCACACGCTGAAGGTGCGCAAGGCACAAGCACGCGTCGCCGTAGAAAAGAAGCTTGCTCCGGATGAACAGCAAAGCTGAGCATCCAAGCTGGCTGCTAACCGTCGGTTTGTTCGCGCCAGATTTCGTAGCGTTTCATCTCTGCGGGGCTCGGAGCGGGACTCGTGCCGGCAAGGGATAACCTGACGGTGTTCAACAACGAGGTGATGATCGACACACCGCTGGAGGTCGACGCGACGACTCCGGTTCCCGCAGCGAGCGCAAAAAACTTACTGTCGACGACAAAGGTACGCCACTGACGACGCTGCACGACAGCCACGACTGCAAGAGCCGCCTCACCGAAAGGGGCTCGCTCAACGCCGACAAGGGTGCAGCCGAAACATGTCTGGGACGACAATTCCCGTAACGGCGGGCCGCCGTGCCCGGCCTACCGAGGGAGTACGCCAACCTTATCCGGCTGTACCCTTGCGCCAACAATCGTTCCCTCTTTGGGCGCGCCCCGGCGCAGTACGACCGTAACGTGCAGGTGTGGCGCGTCCCGCTCGGCGCCGCGCCGCACCGCGCTGCGCTCGTACTCCCGGAGGCGAAGGGTTGCCCGGTTGATAGCTGTTCACGGTGCACCTCCAAGCTGGGGAAGTTGGGCGGCCAAGCCCACGGGCTTCGTGCGTGGGTCAAAATGCCCGTTCCGGGTACGAGCCACGGTGAGCTCGGATTAATGTCGTTCCCCAATTTCGCGATGCACCGGGCTGGTCAAACGGGGTGGCCGCTTGGATCGTTTCGTGGTAAGCCCTTAGGCTTGGCGACGGGTGATTGGCTTCGCCTCGATCCTGGCTGCCATAAGCTTGGCTCCCTGTACTCACGCGACCCGGCTGGCGAAGGGTGCTCCTTGCCCATGCGCGACGACGCTTCGATTTCCACCAAGTATCTCGATCCGCAGGTGCTCAACCAGATTCAGCACCTCGAGGTCAAGGCCCGAATGATCGTCGCCGGTTACCTGGCGGGGCTTCACAAGTCGCCGTACCACGGTTTCTCCGTCGAGTTTGCCGAGCACCGCGAGTACGTGCCGGGGGACGAATTAAAACACCTCGACTGGAAGGTCTACGCGAAATCCGACCGCTTTTACATCAAGCAGTACGAGGAAGAGACCAACTTTCGCGCCCATATCCTCCTCGACACGTCGGAGTCGATGCTTTTTCAGTCGGACAAGTCGCTGCCGAGCAAGCTCGAATACGGCAAGTGCATTGCCGCGTCGCTGGCCTATTTGATTCAGCAGCAGCAGGACGCTGTCGGGCTCTATCCGTTTCACCACAAGATTTACAAGACCATTCAACCGAGCACGCACCGCAACAAGCTCATGGACATGATGCGCGTGCTCGAAAACCCGGAGATCGGCAAGGACACCAACGTCGGCCCGGTGCTGCAACAAGTGGCGGGGCAAGTCGGCCGCCGCGGCATCGTGATCCTGATTTCGGACTTGTTCAATCCGCCGAAGCGCTTTCAGGAGGGGCTTGCCCAACTGATCGCCAAGCGCCACGACGTGATTGTCTTTCACCTCTTCGACCGGGCGGAGTTGACGTTCCCGTTCGAGCGGCTCACCAAGTTCGAGGGGCTCGAGAAGTACGACGACTTGTTGCTGGATCCGCGGCCGCTGCGCAAGGCCTACCTCGAGGAGGTCGAGCAGTTCACCTCGGAGATTCGCCGGGTTTGCCTGAAGACGCGGGCCGACTATACGCTCGTCGACACAGCGACGAAACTCGACGTCGTCCTCTCGACGTACCTCTCGACGCGGGCCGGCGAGAAGAAGGGGGCCTAGGCCTCGCGACGAACCCACGTGCCCTCACGATCCTGAACGCAAGGTAGAGCAACACGAGCGCGCCACTATGGAATTTGCTTCCCCAACGATGTTGCTTGTCGGCGGCGCCCTGGCGGTGCTGATTCCGGTGTTGATCCAGCTGTTCAACCGGACGCGCTTCCAGATTACGCAGTGGGCGGCGATGGAGTTTCTGCTTGCCGCGCTGAAGAAGACGCGCAAGCGGGTGCGCCTCGAAAACTTGCTGCTGCTGCTGCTGCGCATTCTCGTGCTCGCCTTTGTCGCCTTGATGCTGGCGCGGCCGAGCATCGAGGGCAGTGTGCCGCTGCCGCAGAAGACGCACCTCGTCGTCGTGCTCGACAACAGCTACTCGACAGGGGCGCGCACCGACGGCCGCGAGGCGTTCGAGCGGGCGAAGGATCTCATCGAGGCCTCGATCAACGCCCCGGAGTTCGTCGATGGCAGTGCCATTTCGCTCTTCCTGACCTCGGAGACGCTCGCCGACTACGGGCGCGATGACGACGAGCGCACTCGCGACGAGGACGACGAGGGCGACGAGACTGACGACGTTGACGTCGAGTACGATCCGGAACAGGAGGAGGTCGCGCTGCGCCGGATCCGCGACTTGCGCGCCCAACTGGAGGCCGCACGCGAAACGCTCGACGCCGCCGAGGAGGCCTACGAAGAGGAGCGCGGGCGCGATACCCCGCAGTCGCAGCGGCTCGCCCGGCTGCAAGAAGAAATCGACGAGGCGCAAGCAGAGATCGAGATCTACACGCGCCGGCTCGCCGACAGTCAGGCCGAGCTGATCCAGTTGCGCCAGGGGGCTCCGGACACGGCACCGCGAGGCGACGACGGTGACGTCCGGATCGATCCGGCCGCGTTGTCGACCACCGAGCGGGAAACGGTGATGCGCAAGTTGCGCGACGCGGAGCTCTCGCTCGTCCCCGCCGACTGGGGGATCACGTTCAGCCTTGTGGAAAAGGCGCTGGAATCGAGCGCCGAGGCGTTCGAGTCCAAGCAAGTCGTCGTTGTCACCGACATGCAGGCGATCAACTTCCCCGAGGCGGAGGACAGCGAGGATGTCGACGCCTACCGCGACCAATTGGAGGGGATCGTCGAGGCCGCCGGTGGCACCTCCAGCGGACTCGTGCGCTTCGTCGATGTCGGCGGCTTCGCGCTCAATCGTACCCTCGTCGATGTCCAGCCGAGCGATCACGTCGTCGGCGTCGGTGTGCCGATCAAGCTCACCGTCACCGTCGCCAACTACTCGCGCATGGAAGGCACCGGCACCGCCGCGCAGAATACCTTCCGGTTGCGCTACTCGATCGACGGCGGCCGCGAGCGCGACTTGCCGCCGATCGAGGACGTCCGCCCCGGCCAAACGCGCACCGTCGAGCTCGCCGACGCCTTGCCGCCGTTCAATACGCCGGGCACCTACGTGATCGAGGTGATGGTCGACGAGGACGACGACGACTTGCCGGTCGACAACCGGCGCGCCTTCGTCATCGAGGTGCGCGACGCGATCGAGGTGCTCGCCGTGGACGGCTCGCCGGGGCGAAACCCGGTGGAGTCGGAGCTGTTCTACTTCAACCTCGCGGTGCCGTTTGTCTCCAACCTTGAGGAGCTGCGCAACGACCCGAGCTACGTGCCGAAAACGGTGGTTCGCGCCCGCTCGACCACGGTGGACAACATTGTCGGCATCAATTTCTACGACTACGACGTCGTGCTGCTGGCCAACGTGCAAGCGATGCCGCCGAGCACGGTCAGCCAACTCGCCCGCTATGTCGAGGCCGGCGGCTCGGTGGTCGTCACCTTGGGTCGGCACATCGACCGCCTCTTCTACAACGAAACGATGTTTCAGTCGGGGTTGATGCCGGTGCGGGTGGGCGAGCCGATCTTTCCGCCGGAGAACGAGTCAGCGGTCTCGATCGAGCCGGTGCGGCCGTGGCACCGTAGTGTCGCCGATATGGCCGAGCACGACGAGATGGACCCCAACGCCCAACAGCTCACCCCGGTGCGCGTCTACCAGGCCTGGGGGGTGGAGTGGCCGGAGGTCGAGCGGCGCGAGCTGCGGCGGATCGTCGATCTGATGCGCGAGGACGAGTCCGGCCGCCCGCATCCGTTGCTGTTCGGCTCGCGACTGGGTCGCGGCGAAGTGGTCGTCTACACCTCGCCGCTCGACGGCCGCTGGCGCCAGCACGATCCGTTCGAGCGCGGCAACAACTTCATGGCGACGCGGTCCTACGTGAAGTTCTGGCACGAGATGCTCTACGCGCTGGCCGACACCGGCTCCGACTTCGCGCATCTCAAGGTCGGCGAGGCATACCGCCGGCCGATCTCCGCCGACGAGTTCTCGCAGAACAACTTCATCTTTCCGCCGGGGGCCAACCCCGAGGACTTGAGCAGCGGCGAGCAGGTGACGCTGCGCAACCAGACGGGAACGGAGCAGGCGCACGCCTACCGGGGCGAGCTCTACTTCGCCGATACCCACGAACTCGGCGCCTATACGGTACGGATCTTTCAGCATCGCGACGCGCTGCGTGCGCTCGTGCGCGACGTGATCGAGGACGAGCCGGGCGTCGAATCGGTGGTGCGCCGGGAACTGGTCGAGCAAGTGACGAACCTGTTGCTCAACTACGCCGAGCAGCCCGGTGATGCGCGGCGCGAGGCGCTCGAGGAGTTGCTCGCCGACTCGCTCGAAGGGGCGGAGATGGAACCGGTGCGGCAAGCGCTCGCCTCCCGGCTCTACGCCTCCAGCGAGCCGTTGCTCGCGCGCAGCGCCGAGGAGGAGGAAAACGGCGGCGCCCGCGTGATCACCGACCGCTTCGCCGTCAACCTCGACACCGTGGGGAGCGACCTGCGGCGGATCGACGAGGACTGGTTCAACGAACTGCACGAGGAACTGCCCGTGACGCTTCGCAGCATCGCCGAGGAGGAAGGGGAACAGGAGGAGAGCTTCGTTCCCCAGCGTTCGCGCATCTGGAAGTTCGTCGCCATGGTGCTGCTGATCTTTCTTGCCGTGGAGATGCTGCTCGCCACGGTGCTGACGCGGCGACAGCGCTGAGCCCGCCGCGGACCTCGCCCCGCAAGGCGAACGAGTCGAAACCGAAACGACCCCTACGCAGAGATCCCGAGGACTACCGCGATGAGCCCCATGCCGTTGCCACCGATTGCCACCGCCGAGACGAGCGAGCGCTTCCTCGGCGACGGTCTCGACCTGCTGGGCTTGAAGCTCCACGGCGGGTTGCCGCTCGGCGAGAGCGCTTGGGTGTTCGAGACCGTCTTTGCCTTGCTCGGTCTCGGCATCCTGCTGCTCGTGCTCGCGAGCCTGCGGCCGATCCGCGAGCGCGCCGGGCTCGGAGCGCTCGTCTCGACGCTCGGCGCCGGCGGTATCGTCATCGGCGCGCTGCTCTCGCTTTATCTGCTCAACCCAGGCAACGTCTTCGGCAACTTCCTGAGCATCGACGCCACAACGTTCTGGCGCCTCGGCGAGGTGCTGGGGCTGCTCTTCGCGACGCTCGTGCTCTGGTCGTTCTTTTCGCTGCTACCCTGGCGATGGCTGGGCGACCTTTGCTTCGTAGCCGGCGCCGCCCTGCTTGTCTTCACCGGGCTGTTGATCGTCGTCTATACGAGTCCCGAGCGGCTCGCCCCGGACGAGCGCACCGTCGCGGCGGAGAGCGACCTGACGGTGCCGGATGTCCAGCAGGCGCTGGATCGCGTGGCCCGGGAGTGGCTCAACCGTCCCGAGCACCGACAGGAGCGCCTCGAGGCGGTGCGCGCCTTGCCGATCGAAGAGCGGCCTCCGGACCTCGTCGGCTTGGACGAGGAGGCGGCGCTAGAGGCGGTGGCGATCGAGGACGAATTCGACCCGCAGGTCGCCTTCGTGCAACGCGGCGAGAGCCGCTTCGCCTTGTACGAGGCCGGCGGTGACGAACTCGAGGTCTTCTGGTCGCGCCAAGGGATGCCCTCGGCGTTCCCCGAGCTGGTCCGCACGCATTCGCTGCTCGACCTCGAGGACGAGCAGTGGTGGATCATCGGGGGGTTGACGCTGATTTTCGTGCTCGGCCTGCTGGTGTTCTTCCGCTGGCCGCGAACGAACGTCTTCACCGCGCTCGGCTTTCTGCTCGGCGGGGCGGCCTTCTTCGTCGCGCTGGGCCTGGCGATCGACGGCATCCACCCCGGCGCCTGGCAGCACCTGCTCGGCCTCGACCGCGAGGCATTCGAGCTGATCTCCGAAGGGGAGATCCTCTGGGAGTCCTTGCCGGCGACCTGGGTGATTGCGCTGATCATTCCGCTCACCCTCGCCTACGTCGCCACCGTCTACGCCTGGGACCGCAAGACCGCCGGGCCGGGGACGAAGACGCTGCTGATCACCCTCCGCATCTCGGTGATCGCCCTGATCATCGCGCTGCTGTTCGAGCCGATGCTCGAGATCAAGCAGAGCCAGGCGCAGGATTCGCACGTCATCGTCTTGCTCGACTCCTCGCAGTCGATGAACCAGGTCGAGTTGTACGCGAACCGCTTCCACGAGGTGGACCCGGAGACCAACAACGTGACTCAGCAAGTGTTCATCCGGTCACGCTACTCCCGCGAGCAGTTCGGCGAGTGGGTGCTCGACTGGCTGACGCTGCGCGACCTCGAAGCGCAAGGGGATGTCACGCCGCCGCGCACGCAGGAGTTCCGCACCGAGGACGCCCGACTCGCGCCGATCGCCCGCGACTTGCGCCACGAGCTCGAAAGCCTCGAGCAGCGCCGCGCGTTCCGCGAAGCGCTCGAGCACTCGCTGGAGGAGCGCTACCGCAGCCTTGCCGTCGACTTGTTGCAAACCATCGCCAACACCAGCTTCCCGAACACGGATCCGCAGGTGGCGAGCGAGCGCCGTGAACGGCTGCGCGAGTATGCGGACCGGGCGCGCGACGGCGAGCTCGAGCCGTACCACGAGATCATTCTGACCGGTAAGCTTCCGGATGGATGGCTCGACGAGGAAACGCGTCGGATTCGCCCGGTGCTGCTGACGCAGGGGCGCTTGCTGTACATGCTGCGCGAGGTCCCCGTGCCGACGACGCGGCTGTTCACGATGACGATGCCCGAGCGCGAAAACGGCGCCGACGAGGAAGAGGGACGAGAGGCCGACGGCGATGTTGAGGAAGAGGCCGCGGAGCCGCCGAGTTGGCAGGAGTGGCTCGCCGAGGGGCGGCCCGAGTTGCACGAGTCGCTGGGCTCGCGGGAGGTCGGCGGTATGCCGTTGCCGGTGTACGGCCCGATGGACAGCTTCGTGATGGAGCTGCAGGTGCGCCGTGCGCTGCGCCTTTATGAGCGCGCCCAACGGACAGTCGGCCTCGAGGAGGAGGCGGACGAGTTCGAGATCGCCGAGGAAGAGCTTCGCGCGCCCGCCGATGGCATCGGGCTTGCCGACTTGCGCACGCTGATCGATGCGCGCCGGGCGATCGAGGAGTTGACCGAGCCGATGCGGCAGGACGCGGCGCGGGAGGCCTTCGGGGATACGCTGGCGGCGGCGGCCGAGCTGGACAGCCGCATCGGGCGTGAGATCCGCGGCTATCTGCCCGCCTCGAGCGAGGCGCGGCGCGACGCCGAGTCGGTGCTCGATCACCTGCACCACACCACCGCCGGCGGGATGCGGCGCCTCGACATCGCGATCGAGCTGATGCACCCCGAGGCGGTGCACGGCAACTTGCTCGACATCGAAGACTTCAACTGGCTCCGTCACCTGCAGAGTCCCTCGCGCCGGGGGGCGGCGCAAGAGGAGGACGAGCGCACGAACACCGTGCACGTCTACACCTTCGACGAGCGCCTCTCGCGCCAGGCGATGCCGCGGGATCCGTACGAGTTCGCTCGCGCGCTCGACCGCCTGGAGGCGCCGGGGATCAAGACGGCGATCGGCATCTCGGCGAACCAGGCGGTTCGCGACTTGTTGCGGCGCCACGTGCGCGAGGACCAAATCTCCGGCATCGTCGTCCTCTCCGACGGCCAGAACAACCACGGCTTGCCGACGACCGAGCAGATGCGCGAGATGGAAGTCAACACCGTAGCGATCGGCTCGCAGGATACGCTGAAGAATCTCGAACTGTTCGAGTTCACCGGGCCGCGGCAAGTCAACCAGGGGAATCGCGTCTCGCTCAATGTGCGGGTGCGCGCCGATCGCGACTATACCTACGACACCGACGAGAACCCCGGCGGCGAGACGATCGATGTGCGCCTCTATCGCATCGAGGAGGACGGCCGGGACAACGAGCGCAAGGTGCCGATCCCCTACGAGGTGATGCGCGACCAGACCCGTTACGAGTTCGCCGGCGGCGACGACTTCGATGCGGTGCGCAACGTCGGCGGCAGCTACCAGAGCCTGCAGCTCGCCCCGGCGCCGAGCACCCAGGATCTGATCATCGAGTTCGACGCCGAGGAAGGCGTACACTTCAACGCCGAGGACATCGGCGAGCAGACGCGCTTTCGCCTCTGGATCATGCCCGAAGGCCAAGAGCCGGGCGATACGTTCGTCGACGAGGAAACCGCCGAGAACAACTGGCGCGACCTACAGGTCGAGTTCACCGACCGCAAGACCAGCGTGCTCTACATCGAGGGCCGACCGCGCTATGAGTACCGTTACCTCAATGCGATGCTCGTGCGCGACCCGGACATCCGCTACCAGGGCTTCTTGCTCAGCGCCGATCCGGGCTGGCCGCAGCCGCGCTCGCAATTCGTCGACGACGACGAGGAGCCGGTCGAGGCACTGACCCGCCTGCCCTCGGGGGATACCGAGGAGGAGAAGGAGGAGTTCTTCGAGTCCTACGACGTCGTGATCATCGGCGACGTGCGCCACGACCACGAGCGCATCTCCTCGAGCTTCTGGGACATGCTCGAGACCTTTGTCGATAGACATCGGGGCTCGGTGATCTTCATCGCCGGCGAGAACTACAACCCGCACGGCTATTCGGCCACCGACTCGAAGATTCGCTACCTCCTGCCGGTGCACCTATACGACCCCGGTGCGGAGCGCCCGCGGCCGATTACCACCGCGCCCAAGCCCTACGTGCTCACCCCGGAAGGGGAGATCAACGAGATGCTCAGGCTCTCGCCCGATCGCGAGGAGAACCGCGAGCTGTGGGAGGAGCGGCTGCACGGCTTCTACTGGTTCAACCGCTATGCCGATCAGGTGAAGGAAGGGGCGACGGTGCTCGCCCGGCATCCGCGGGAGGTGGCCGTGCGCGGTCGCACCGGCGGGTCGAGCTATCGCGTGATCGAGACGCCCAACGGCGAGGCCTATCCGATGGTCGTCTTCATGGAGTACGGCGGCGGCGCAACGCTGTACTTCAACACCGACGACCTCTGGTTCATGCGCGGCGGCTACGGCGACCGCTACTACCGCCCGCTTTGGAATCAGGTGATCCATTACATGGCGGCGCGCAAGCACGACGACGTCGGCGACGAGGTCGCCGAGGTCTACACCGAGAAGCGCAACGAATCGCGGCCGCAGTACAACTACCCCGAGCCGATCCGCGTCGAGGCGGTGCTGCGCGGCGAGCGACTGATCTCGAACCTACTGACGCGCGGCGCGCTCGAGCTGCGCGAAGGGCGCTCGAACATCCTGCGTACCGAGGTGCGCAACGACGCTCTCCCCGAGTCGGAGATCGAGGAGATCACCTTGAGCGACGAGCAGGGGGATGGCATCTACCGCGGTACCTTCTTCCCGCGCGCCACCGGCCGGCACACCATCTGGATTCAGGAGTTGCCGGATACGGTGCATCCCTTCGAAGTCTTGCCGCCCGACGACGAGTTGCAGGAGTTGCCGATCGATCTCAACCTGCTCGCGGAGATCTCGCATCCGCGGCCTGACGACGACAGCGAGCGGACGCGGGTACACGCCGTGCTCGCGCCGCAAATCGCCCAGTTGGTGCTCCAGCCGCGCCGCGTTGTGCCGCTCGAATTCGGCAATCAGGAGGAACTATCGGATGCGCCGCTTCTGTTCCTGATCATCGCCTTTCTGCTGGCGATCGAGTGGATCATCCGCAAGCGCACTCGGTTGTTGTAACCTTCCGCGAGGCGAAAAAAAACGACAGAACGACGCGGGCAGCCGATCCGTTAAAAGGGGAGAGCCCAAGCTCCGAAACCGGGGCACCCGAGAGGCACATCCCGGAACGTAACACCGAACGGACGACGAAACCTCAACATGGCCACGTATACCTCGCAAACCCAGGGTGCCTTCGACCGTTTGCACAAGCGCCTCGCCGCGCTGCGCCGGCATTTGCGCTGGTATTACTTCTGTAACGGGCTCAATTGGTTGATCGCCATCGGGGCGGTCGCGGCGATCCTGATCGCCGTTTTCGCGGTGTTGCTCGAAGCCCCCGAGCCGATCCTCTACGGGCTCGGTGCCGTCGCCGGGCTGGTCTGGCTCGGCGTGGCGATCCGTTTCGCCGTTTATCCGTTGACGCGGCGGATCAGCGACTTGGACCTCGTCGTGTTGATCGAGCGGCAGTACCCGTGGCTCAAAGACCGGCTGATCTCGACGTTGCAGCTCGCCCAATACCAGGGCACGGCCGAGTACTCGCCGCAGATGGCCGACGCGCTGGCTCGGGAGGTGGAGACCGTCGTCGGCGAGCAGGACTTTCGCGACGTCCTCAAGCCGAACCGTTTGGTGCCGATGGGGCTCGTTGCGGTGACGGCGGCGGTGTTGCTTGCCGGTACGTCGTTCGCCCTGAGCGTGTACGAGCCGCCGCGTGCGGGGATCGTCCTGCGGATCGTCGACGAGGAAATGCGCGAGTCACTTCGCCCGTCGGAGCGAGTCCCCTCGGG
>SKZP01000684.1 GCA_007127275.1 Planctomycetota bacterium | reverse complement strand
CACGGGCGAAGCCCGTGGGCTTGGGGGCACAAGTCCCGCATTGCAGGCTTAAGTGGCCGCGGACGAACAACGCGGAAGATGAGCACCAAGCACGTATTTGCAGAGCGGGCCTCCGTGTCCGCCCTACGAATTCGTGCTTGGTCGAAAATGTTCTTGTTCGTCCACAAACACATAACGGCATTCGGGCGGCAGCCCCGGGGTTTTCCGGTGCGCGAGTCAAGTCAAAGCCCCCCGCCTCGGCAAACGAGAGGAGTGGTGTGGGTAGCGCGCCCGGCTCGCGATTCCCAGCGCTGTCGGCTGCCGCCGTGAACTGCCCTTGGGCGCACCTTCGAAGCTACCTTCCGTGCGGGAACCGCCACCATCCGGCGTGCGCGACTCTCGCCGCCCATATAACGGCGGCGGCCGCGAATCCCTTGCGTGCCTTACAAAATGTTTCCCGCGGCAGGCCCACCTTTCACTCGCGTTCGCCTTTGCGTCACTGTCGGGCCGAAGTGGTTTGCGTGGACGTGGAGTTGCACCCGGCGAATCATCGGTTCGCGCCGAGCACCCGGATGCGCCCCGCATCTGGGGAATATTGGACAGTGCCAAGGCAATGTGCGACACTTTCCATACCGGGCGGTAGCCTCCCCGTTCGGAACCGACGTGGATGTCGGCGAGTCGACGAGGGAACGACTCGGTCGTTTCACCACACGTCCAGCGTCAAACCCGAGGCGAGCAACCGGCGTGGCGGTCTCAAAGCGTCGGAGTTGTACAACGGCGAACGAGGAATGGGTTCAACCACTTCTCAACGCCTCGCCAGAGTGTGATCGAGGAGTTCGATGTCGAGCGAAACACCGGAAAAAGTTGTCGTCGGGTGCCCCGAATGCGGTGCGCAATTGCGCCTCGACGTGAAGTACGCGGGGAAGAAGATCAAGTGCCCGAAGTGCCAGGGGGCTGTGGCCGTGCCTGCGGCCGAGACCGCACCGGCCCCGGCGCGGCCGAAGAGCAAGCAAGCGCCCACGAAAAAGGCCGTGGAGGCTCAACGAGGCGGGGCCGCCTCCGCGACTGCGAAACCGCAAAGGGCCGCCCCCGCCGGGGGAAGGCCCGCTCGCAGCGAGACACGCCGCGTCGGCCCGGGGGGCGCTGGTGGTGCTGGCGCAGCCGCCGCGGCGGACGGGGAGCGCCGCATGATGAATCGCGCCCCGACCACGGCGGACGACGATCCGTTTGCCCGCGACACCGTGACCGGTTTTCATCAAGCGCCCGAGGTGGGCTCTCCGCCGCCGGCTCCGGCTCGTGGCAGGAATGCCGCAACGGAGCGCACGCGACGGAGTGTCGGCCAAGGCGAGGGGGGCACGAACCGGCGTAATGCCGGCGGCCGAGGCGCAGCCGGTGGCACCCCGCGGCGTTCCACCGGCGCCGCGCGTGCAAGCGGAGCCGCGCGGGCAAGCGGCGGCAGCCAGTCGAACATGCCCATGATCATTGGCATCAGCGGGGGAGCGGTGTCGCTGCTCGTCGTGCTGGCCGTGCTGCTCATGGCGGGGGATCCGGAGCCGGAGACACAGGCCGAAAACGGCGGCAACGAAACCGAAGAGACGGTCCCACTCCACGAGCGCTTCGAAGAGGCCTGGCGTGCCACTCAAGACCTGGCGCAGCGCCAGTCCGTACTCCTCCATTACGCGGAGCAACGGGAAGACGACGCCGAGTTGGAGTCGGCATGGCAGCGCCGCTTCCCGCAGGTGCAGGGTCAAATCCTTTCCGAATCCGAGGAAGGCTCGACGTCGGAGCGTGTCCAGCTATTGATGAAGGGCGTCGAGTGGGCGTTGGAACTCGACAAGGAGGAAGTCGCCAAAAGCTTCGCCGAGCGGGTGCAGGATCTGCGCCCCGATCACGTCCGGGCGAACGAACTGCTCGGGTACAAGCGCTGGGAGTTTCCGGACACGGAACTCGTCGAGCGGGCAAGGGGCTCACACTTGGGCGACTGGCTGGATGAGTTCTTCGACTACGACGGCGACTGGCTGCGCGAATCACGGTGGGAACGGGTCCAGGCACGCTTCGAAGAGGCCCTCGACGAGGCCCGCGAGTTCTTCCGAAAAGTGGACGACGATCCGTTCCACGGGCGCGCCCTGCAGATGAAGAGCATGATCCTCAACGACCGCATCCTGCGGGAGTACAGCGATCGGTTCGAACTGCGGGTGATCCGTCCCTTCGTAATCATTTTCGGGACGGAAGGAGCGGTCGGCGACACGCAGATCGAAGAGCGCTACCAAGAGTTCAAAGAAGTGTTGGTCCCCTTCTGGGAAATGTGGTCGAACCTCTGCCGCGAGTTCGGACTCGAATCGAACAAGCGGGATTGCACGCTCGACAATCCGCAACCGTTCGCCTACCTGAGCATGGCGACGCAAGATGGATTCATGGAATACCTCGCCGAAACGGGCGATGACAATCTTCCCCCGAGCGTGCGCGCCTTCTACCGCTCGAGCAACGAACTTGTCTACTTCTGGGAAGGGGACGGCGACCTGGAAGTGCAGACGGTGCTGCACGAGGCGCTGCACCAAATCATGGAGCGCTATACCACCGGCCACGAGAGCCTGTTTGGCTACCGCAACGCCGCCTTCGTGGAAGGAACCGCCGAATACTACTCCGGCTGGGACCGCGGCGGCCGCGATGGTAGCGTTCGCTTCAAGCGCTGGACCCTCGAGGGGCGCGCCAGCGAGATGGAACTGATGCGCGAGTGGTATGGCGCCAACGAAGGTGTCTTGCGATGGAACATCACCGATGACGACTGGGTGCTCTACCAGGTGCCGGCGCTCATCTCCCTCTCGCAGGGATTGGCGCGACACTACGCCCCGAACGTCATCTTCGAGGACTTAAGAACAAGCGGTACCTATTCGCAAAACATGAGAAGGGTCGCGGGAACCCACCGAGCCGCGTACGGATTGATGTATGCGTATGCCTGGGCGTGGGTCTACTTTCTCAATGAGTACTACCCCGACGAATGGGAACGCTACATGCACGGGATGATGAACGAAGGCAAAGCCGATGCCGAGGCGTTCCTCGACGCATTCGACATTCCCTACGACAGCCGCGAATTCCTCGACATCGGAAGCTTGGTTCGCGGTGGCTTTGCGAACGCCTGGAACGACAGGGAGCGGCGTCGCATGCTTTTCGACCGCTTCTGGGATCGAATTTCGTGGCTCAAGCAGAATCCGCGCATCATCGAGATCAACGAGAAATTCGTCGACTTCCTGGCGCGTCGCCTCGATCGCGGGATTCAAGCGGATGAGACCCACGGTGATGGCGCCATGGACGAACTCGAGCAACGCCGCCTGCGCTTGCCGTTGCCGGAGGAAGCCGATGAGCCCCGCCTCCCGGAGTTCGAGAAGCCGCGCCGCCACGATCGATCGCGCCTGTCCTTGCCCGCACCCCTCGGCCGCTAACCAACCCGCCAAGGGCAACGCACGCCCATAAGCCCACGGGCTGCAACCCGTGGGCCCGCGTTAAGCCCACGGGCCGCGGCCCGTGGGTCCGCGTCAAGCCCACGGGCCGCAACCCGTGCGCCCGCGTCAAGCCCGCAGGCTGCGGCCTGAATGCCGGCAGGTCACCTCGCTGGGCTGGCGCCCTGCGCTCGCCTTGTTTCGTCAAAACATAACGGTGTTCGGCCGCAGCCCGTGAAGTGTTCACAAATATGTCGCCATTGATACGACCCACGGGCCGCAGCCCGTGGGCTTGTGCCGCATTCCAAATGGCGAGCGGATTCGTTGCTTCGTCCCTCGCGGACGAACGGGAGCGCGCATGCGTCTCAACCGAAGAGGCCGCGCTTGGCGAAGAGATGCTCCACCTCGTGGATCGCTTTGTTTAGCGTGAAGACGATGACACGGTCCCCCGGCTCGATGACGTAGTTGCCCGTCGGCAGGTTGACCACGTCGCCGCGTTGTACCGCGCCGATGATTGCGCCGCGTGGCATGGTGATGTCTTTGAGCGGCTTTCCAACGATGCGGGCCTTGGGCTCGGCGATCATCTCGATTGCCTCGGCACGCTCGCCGTGGAACTTCGCCACCGCAAGGATTCGGCCCCGCCGCACGTAGCGCAGGATCGCCCCCATCGTCAGCAGGCGCGAGTTCACCGCGATGTCGATGCCGATTTGCCCGAGCACGCGCATGTACTGCACCTCCTGCACGAGCATCGCGACGCGCTTCGCGCCGTTCTTTTTCGCGAGCAGGCAACTGAGCAGGTTGTGCTCGTCGTTGTCGGTCAGGGCGATAAAATAATCGGCCGTTTCCATGCCGATCTCTTGCTGAATATCCTCGTCGGTGCTGTTGCCGAAAATGACAATGCTCGAGCCGGTGCGCTCGTGCGCCTCGTCGGAGGCCTCCTCGGTCTCCTCGATCAGGATTACCTGTTCCACACTCGGCTCGAGCATATTGGCAAGCGAAATCGCGTTCGGCCCCGCGCCGGTGATCACCACCTTGTTCACCTCGTCGATCGTGTGCCCGATCAGACCGAGCACGAACGGCAGCACCCCCTCGGGCATCACGATCGTCACCTCGTCGCCGGGCAGGATGCGGTCGGTCCCTGTCGGCACGATCGTTTCGTCGCCGCGGTCGATAGCGACAACGAGGAAGGGCTCGGCCTGGGTGTAAGTGGCGAGGTCCATCATCTGAAGGCCTGAGAGGGCGGTCCCTTCGCGGACGACGAACTTGCGCATCTGTACGCGCCCCTCGGCAAAGTCGGCCACCTCGGTCGCCCCGGGGGAATTGACGAACTGTTGCAGCGCATTGACGATGATTTCGTCGGGATTGATGATTGCGTCGACCAGGCCGGTCAGCGCCGAGCGCTGGCGCAACAATGCCTTGGTCTCCGAATCCTCGCGTGTCTCCGGCAGCTTCAGCGCCGAGATCTCCCCGTCGTCGGCATACTCCGGATTGCGCACGCGGGCAATCTTGTGCGTGACGCCGTAGCGCTCGGCGAGCACGCATACGATGATGTTGGTCGCGTCCTCGCTGGTCACCGCGATGACCATGTCGGCATGCTCGATCCCCGCCTTGCGCAGCACCGACGGCGT
>SKZP01000402.1 GCA_007127275.1 Planctomycetota bacterium | reverse complement strand
TCTCGACAACGGGGGAGCCGGCTGCGCTGGTACGCATTGGCGTGAAGGACGTCGGCACAGAGCACGAAGATGTCTTGGTCACGCGCTCGGTTGGCCACGCTGGCATACCCCGTAGCGTGTCGACGAGCATTGATGCGCACATGACCAAGATCCCCGTGCGTCACTCGTTGCGCACCGCACTGGAAGGGCTCGGCTTCTGGCAACGGCGCTCGGTGCCGCTTTCCCGGCCGGACCTTACGTATACATGGTGGCTCGAAGCAAACCTTGATGGCCGCTGGCACGCGCGGACCTGGCAGAACGACGACGAGCCGGAGTTTGCGCAGCTTGTACGCGAGTTGCTACGGGGCGTGCAAAACGCAATGGGATGACGTCCACACGTCCGCACATCATGTTCGCGTCGCGCCTCGGTACGTTACCTGCGTTCCAGTGCGGAAATCACTTCGTCCAAGGACGCGCGCACGTTTTGTGCGGCTTCTGACGGAGTCCCCTCCAGCGCCTGGCACGCACGGCGCAGATCCGGCAACGCCTCGTCGTAGCCCAGGTGAGCAAGTGCCGCAGCGTAGGCGACGAGCTTTCGTTTCACCGCGGATGCATCCGCTCCGAGGGCGCCTTCAAGGGCAGCGGCGGTGCGGCGAAAACGGTCGTGGACCCACTCGGCGTACTTCGGGCGCGCCGCCAGCCAGCCGAGCGCGGCCTCTTGAAGCGCCTCGTCCGGCAGCGCGTCGAGCATGGCCGTGGCGAGCTTGACCTCGCTGGTGGCGTCGAGCAGCGTATGCACACGCTGCTGTGCCTCCGAGCGGTCGGCTTGTTGCGCCGCGGCAAGTTTGCGCAGCAGCGCCTCGACTAGGCCGGGTGGGCGGTGGCGGTTGCCGGGACGTAGCCAGCGACGGAGCAGTTCGTTGGCTTCCCGGCGTAGCTCACTCGTTTCTTGCGCCTCGAGGTCTTCCTCCGGCACGTTGCTCAAGTCCGCGACCGCCACGGTCAGCAGACCTTCCAATGCGGCGGCAGCGTGGCGGCGCCACGCCGCGAGTGCGTCGAGCGCCTGCCGGCGCAGCGCAGGCTCAGCCGTTTCCGAGGCAATCACCGCACCGAGCGCGGCGACGAGATCCGCCACCCAACGGGGAGCGGCTTCCGGCCCGGTGTGCTGGCCATTGTCGCCGTCATGCGCTTGTGTCGTGGGCTGCGACTGCCAGTACTCGTGCGCTGCGGTTTTCGCTTGCGACGCCGCCATGCGGTACACGTCGCCCGCAGCGTCGCTCGGCGCCTTCGCGGTTGCGGCTTCTTGCAGCAAGTGAGCCGTCACCTGCGGCGCAAGTCCGAGGAAGCGGAGCACCCCGTACAGTCGTGGTGCTACCTCGCCAGAGCCGCTGGCGTGGGCGTTCAACAATGCCTCACTCGCCGGTGTGCGCACGTCCGTGCCGGCTTCGTGCAATGCAAGCAAAGTCCCCTCGACGGCGGGCGGCGCATCCGCCGACTCCGTCAACGCGTTTAGCAACGACGGTAGGGCGGCCTCGCCGAGACGCACGAACACCACGCGAATGCGTCGCCGCACCCGTTTGTTTTCGTCGGCCAACGCGGCTAGTAGCCGAGCGTGTTGCGTTTCCTCTCGCTGCATGAGCTGCAGTGCTTCGGCGTCTAACTCTTTCAGGTGCCATGCCGCGTGGGCGCGCATCTCGGCGTCGGCCGCATAAGCATCCGCGCCCGGGTCGAGTCGGTTGAGCCACAGCGCCGCGGGAGCGTGTCTCAACGCCTCATGCTCGGCATTGTTGCTGATGCTGTCGTTGTCGCTTGCGAGTATGGCGCGCCAGGTTGCTTCCGCCTGCTCTCGCAGCGTCGACTCGGGGCTCAAGCGCAGCGCATCCACCGCCGGCAGTGCCTCCGCCGCCGCGGGACCGAGGTTGGCCAGCAGCTGTAGCAGGCGCTCGCGCAGATTGCGCGGCGGCGCCGTCGCCGTTTGCAAAGCGCAGGCCACGGCGTCCACCGCCGCCGGGGGCACGGCCGCGTGCGGCGCCGCAGGCTGCTCGCCGGCAGACTGCGCAACGAGGTGCTCGAGCAAACGCATCGCCGCGACCCGTGCCGGCTTCCACGCGTCGCTGAACGTGTGGCGAGCGAAGGCCTCGTCGCCGGCCGGCAACGCTGCCACAAGCTCGGTCGCGTCCGTTGCCGCAAGCAGGCGCGCACAGGCTACGCTGCGGGGGGTGGCGTCGTCCGTTGTGGGCGCTGTTGCAACGGTGACATTGCGTAGCGTTGCCACCAGCGCATCCAAGCGCGCCGCTTCCTCTTGCGGCCGAGCCACGGCGGTGGTCTCCCAGCCGCGTACAAAGCCAGCCAGCGCCGCGGCGAAACCTGGTGTGGGATTGCCCTCGGCAAGCATTTCCGCCTCCGGCGAAAGGGCCGACTTCAGTGCGGCGTGCGCCTCCGCAAAGCCGACCTCACCCGGCGACCAGTGCCACGTTGCTGCCGCGAGGGCCTGCATGGCCGCGGCGCTGTTTGGCGCCCAGCGCTTTAGCGCCGTCACGGCGGCGGCTCGCACCTCGGCAGCTGTGTCGGTCAATGCATGGGCGAGTGCCGTGGTGCGCTTGGCATGCACCGCCGGTTGCTCGGGGACCGGCGGGTGCCGAGCGAGCAACTTCGCCGCGCTGCGTCGCATGCGTGGAGGAGCGACCGTGGAGTGCAACACGTCGGCAAGTGCCGGGACGGCGGCGTCGCCGAACTCGGCGAGCAATTGCGTGACGTGTGCGTGTAGCGCCGGTGGCTCCTCGAGACGCATCAGTGCGACCAGCGAGGGGATTGCGCTCGGACCGCGAACCGTTTGCATGTACCGCTGCACCGCCGCGGCCACGGCGTCGTTCTCGGCTGCGGCAAACATGAGGGTGGCAACAGAAAGGTTGGCGAGCACTCGCTCGGCCGTCGCCGCGTTTGCTCGTGCCTCAGCGTTCGCCTCGACGCGGGAGTCAGACGCGAGATCCCAGAGTCGCAGCAGGGTTGTGACGAGCACGGCTGGGGTCATCGCCTCCAGCTCGCTCCTCGAGGAGATCACCGGCTCGCGTCCCACGGGTGCCGTTGTGCCGTGCCTCAGCAACGCGTTGAGCACGGCGCCCGTTCGAGGTGCTTCGTCGTGCTTGCGCGGCTCCGAGGTGTCGAGCCAAGTGGCCAGGGTGTGCGCTGCCGGCTGTCCCAGGCCGCAGAGGGTGCGCAAGGCGCGTGCTCGCGTCGCCGGGTTGGTCTCGACTTCGACACGCAAGGGCTCTACAGCAGGCTTGCCAATGGCGCGAAGCACGTGTACCGCGGCTTCGCGCACATGCCCGTTGTCGTGCGCAAGCGCGGCCAGCAGGGCGGGGACGGCCGGCTCACCGAGTGCAACGAGTTGCTGCGCCGCCTGTTCGCGGGTCTCGTGCTCCGACTGCCCCAGCATACGCACCGCGTAGGCAATCTCGCGTTCGAGTTGCTTCGCACTGTGCCGTTGTGTTTGTGCGCCGTCTCCTTGCCACATACCGAGGTAGACGAAGCCGGCGAGGCCGAGGGCGAACAATCCGGCAAACAACGCCGTGACATATTTGCGCCGCCGTCGTCGCGGATGCGGCAGGCCCAGCGCGGCAAGCGGAGCGACATGGGATGCACGCTCCGTAGTCGCTTCTGTTTCCGTAGTCGCTTCTGGTTCCGTTGGCGCTGGCGTAGGCGTGCGGTCATTGGGAGGTGTCGGCACAGACATTGTCCTCGCACGGGAAAAGGTACGTTGCGTTATCCACCACGCAGCATACCGCGGTAGCCGGGGGCGTATCCACCGCGTCTACTCGTGTTGCCCTCCACGCGGGGACGCTCCCTCAATCTTACGAACTGCGGGTCTCATGTCATGCTGCGACGAGACTTGCGGGGAAAGCTGATTGGCCGCGACGCACAGCGGAGCGTGGTCCGTGTTGCGAACCCTTTGGAGGATTGGGCATTGGGGCGCGACACCTTTGCTGCCCACTCGCGAAAGGAAAAGGCACTCTTTTTATTCCTGGTTGTACGCGTTCGCACGCCCGCGGACGGGAAAAGCGAACAACGCTAGCAGTAGCAGCATCCACGGCACGAGGTTCGTGCCGGGGTGGTGCGCCGTTGACCCGCAGCCGCTGGAGTCGTCGTCGCCTCGGATGCTTATGTTGATGGTGTGGGTGGCTACGGCGTTCCCGTCGGGGCCTGAGCTGCGGTCGTCGTAGGCGAGCATGATGGCGCCTTCGCCGCGGCGTGCCGGGGTGTAGATGGCGCCTTCTAGGACGGCGTTGAGCGCCGGTTGCGGGCCGCGTAGCAGGAAGTTGGTTCCGTCGGCGACGAACACCTGCACGCTAGCGCCCAGTTCCGGCAAGGCCAGCAAGCCGCCGGTGACGCCGAGGGAGAGCTCGACGTGATGGCCGGCGACGTAGTCCGGGTCTTCGAGTTGGATGCTGCGTTCGCCTTCGCTGCTGAAGTGGATCTCGTTGTTGTGGCGCACCTCGAGGGAACTTGGCGCGTGAATCTCCGGGGGCAGATTTTCGAGCCACTCGCCGGTGGCGCTGGCCTCGTCGGTGAGTTCGCCGCCGTCGCCGACGTTGCCGAGGTCGTTGAGCACGACGTCGACGGTGATGGAGGCGTCACTTTGGTAGCGCAAGTAAGCTCCGTCGAGGGCGGCGTTCAAGGCCGGGGTGTTGCCGTAGACGACCAGCATGGCGTCGTCTTCGCCGGTGCCGGTGTCAAAGGTTAGGTTGGTGGTTTGTGCGAGGGTTAGGGTTGCGTTGTTCAGCGTGACGCTCAAGCGTAGCGGTGCGGTTTCGGTGTCCGGGTCGTGGACGCTGAACTCGGTGGCTGTGCCCGCCGCGAAATTGACGCGGTGATTGGCGTCCAAGAGGCCCGTGTCGCTCGGGAAAGTCAGCACCGGCGGCTGATTGATTGCCCACTCGGCGGCGCCAATGTCCGGCGCGTTGCCGTGCGGCCGGGGCACGCCTTGGGCGTCGAGTGCGGGCATCTCGGCGAACGCCGTTGCGGCGCCGACGACGGGGCTTGTCGCTTCGGGTGCGAGCACCTTGGTTTGCCCG